>JAFQEV010000025.1 GCA_017398825.1 Clostridia bacterium | reverse complement strand
GTATTGCTTTTATATATTCAATGCCTAAAACGTTGTTGGGCTTTGATAAAATCTCGTCGTTAACGCTCGCCGTCTTAGATAAAGCAAGTTCTCTTGCTTTTAGCAAGGAAACGCCTTTTTTAAGCTCGTTTTTTAAAAGGCATTTAAACTCCTCTCCCTCTTCGAGCATAGAATTCGCAATCTTAAAAAGTTCAGCTTTATCACCGCATTCAGCGCCAAAGCACAAAACCTTTTCGCCGGGGAGGGAATTGACGAGCTTTACCGCACCGCTTGCGAAAAACTCAGCGCTCGCCGTTGCAAATACGGTGGGCAGTTCGATAACCGCGTCCGCCCCCGCCAAAACGGCGTGGCGTGCCCTTGTGAATTTATCAAGTATTGCTATGTCACCGCGCTGAGTAAAATTACCGCTCATAATAATTACCGTGTAATCGGGCTTTACGGTATTTTTAACGTATTCAATTTGGCGGAGATGCCCGTTGTGAAAGGGGTTGTATTCCGCAACAATGCAACAAATTTTCAAATTACGCTCCAAGGTGTTTTACTTTTTAAAATTAGTGTGATATACTTAACGTATATATTTTAATACAAAACTTAAAAGTTTGCAAGGAGAAATTATGAAAGATATTTTAGCCGAAATTAAACAAAGAGCGTCAGCCCTTAACAAAACCGTAGTTTTACCCGAGGGTGAGGATAAGAGAGTAGTAGAGGCAGCTGCAAACACCGTAAAGGAAGGCGTTGCAAAGATAGTACTTCTCGGTAACCTTGATGAAATTAAATCCGCAAACCCCGAAGTTTGCCTTGACGGCGTTACCGTTATCGACCCCGTTACTTATGCTAAAACGGGCGAGTACGCTGAAATGCTCTTTACCTTAAGGCAGGGCAAAATCAATAAAAAGACGGGCGCTCCCGAATACGCAACCGTAGAAGATGCAAAGAACTATATTTTGAAAGACTACACTATGTACGGCGCGTTAATGCTCAAAGCTGGTGACGTTGACGGTATGGTTTCCGGCGCATGCCACTCCACCGCAAACACTCTTCGCCCCGGTCTTCAAGTTATCAAAACTGCACCTGGAGAAAAGATGGTATCTGCATACTTCTTAATGATTGCTCCCCCTTGTGGAAACAAGTACTGTGAAGACGGTTGCTACATTTACGCCGATAGCGGTTTAGTTCAAAACCCCACGAGCGAAGAGCTTGCATACATTGCTTTATCTTCCGCAAAGTCGGCTGAGCAAGTTGCAAATATCACCCCGAGAATTGCTTTCATTTCTCACTCCACTAAGGGTAGTGCAAAGCACGCTGACGTAACTAAGGTTACCGATGCCGTTAAATTGTTCCACGAAATCGCACCCCAGTACAACGCTGACGGCGAGCTCCAGTTTGACGCTGCTATCGTTCCTGACGTTGCTAAGTCAAAAGCTCCCGGCTCTACCGTTGCAGGTCACGCTAACGTTATGATTTTCCCCGACCTTGACGCTGGTAATAGCAACTACAAAAACACCGAGCGTTTAGGTGGCTTTATGGCTATCGGACCTATTTGCCAAGGCTTAGCAAAGCCCATCAACGATTTATCTCGTGGATGTCACACTGAGGATATTGTGGCGGCGGTAGCAATTACCGTTTTACAGACTTTATAAACGGCGCAATACCGCGTTACTGTCAAGCGTTGCATTTTCGATGACCAAAAAGGTCTATCGCAATCGCCCCGTCTTGTCGAGCCTTGTTTTGCTCGTTTCTAAAGCTTTAAATGCTTAAAAATAATTAAAAATTATTGCAAAAATATACTTTATTAAAGTTGACAAGGGTTTTTAAATATTATATAATCTATAAGCAACATAATGGTTATTGATGTTAGAAAGTTAAAATTTAGCGGAAAAACGGAAACAGAGTTTCAGTTTGATTACATTCCGAGTGATGACGTGTTGACCATTCCCGGCGCTAACTTCCAAGGCGCTGTCAGGGTAACGGGCGTTCTTGAACTTCACGGGGACGACGTGTACGTAGACGGAAACATCGCTTGCACTATTGTTGGTGAGTGTGCAAGGTGTTTAGGGGAGGCGAGGGCTCACGTCAGCGAGGAGTTTTCAGTAGTTTACGCCGTCCGCCGTCAAGATGAAGACGATTATCTTTATAAAAACGGCTTGGTTGACTTAAAACTCGCTATTAACGATTTAATGATCACTACACTTCCTACCGTTATCTATTGCCGAGAAGACTGTAAAGGATTATGCCACGTTTGTGGGCAAAATCTTAACGAAAAGTCTTGTAATTGTAAAAAATAAAAAGAGAGGTTATCTAAAATGGCAGTTCCTAAGAGTAAAGTTTCCAAAGCAAGAGGAAATAAAAGATTTGCTAGTAACTATAAGGTTGCAGTTCCCACGCTCGTAGAGTGCCCGCAGTGCCACGAAAAAAAGCAAGCTCATAGAGTATGTGCTAAGTGTGGTTACTACGATGGTAAGCAAGTTATTGATATGACTGTAGCTGAGAACAACGACTAATTTTAAAGTCGTATAAACGGCGTATTTCGGCGTTAACTGTAAAGTCGTTGCACTAACAATGACCAACAAGGTCTATTGTTATCGCCCCACCTTTACGAGCCTTGAAATACTTGTTTCTACAACTTTAAAAAACACAATAAACAAACTCTCGTTTTTTATAAGCGAGAGTTTTTATTTTGCTATAGACTTCGATAACCAACAAGGTTAATCTCATCCAAAACACTTCGCGAGCCTTGTTATACTTGCTTCTAAGGTCTAAAAACAGCTTTATAATAACTCTCGTTTTTTATAAGCGAGAGTTTTTATTTTTGTTTTAACCTTTTTAAACCTTGCGTATTTTTCATTTAAATTTTACAAACTTTTTATCTAAAAAGTATTGATTTTTTTATAATATAGAATTATAATGAATTAGCACTCTATCACCGAGAGTGCTAATTTAACTATTTTAAAGGAGTGTTTATGAAGAAATTTAAAACGGAATCACAAAGAGTGCTCGACCTTATGATAAATTCCATTTACACTAACAAAGAGATATTTTTAAGAGAGCTTTTATCTAACTGTTCAGATGCTATTGATAAGCTATATTATAAGTCTTTGACGGACGATTTGTCTGGTCTTACTCGAAACGATTTTTATATTAATATAGATATAGATAAAGAAAACGGAATTTTAAAAATTACCGATAACGGCATCGGAATGACGGAAAAAGAGCTTACTGATAATCTTGGCACGATAGCAAAGTCAGGCTCGTTCGATTTTAAAAAGGACGATAAGCTTAAAGATGAAGATATAAACATTATCGGTCAATTCGGCGTTGGCTTTTACTCGGCGTTTATGGTTGCAAGTAAAATCGAGGTAGTATCTAAAGCGTACGGGGAAGAGCAGGCGTTTAAGTGGACTTCTAAGGGTGCTGAGGGTTACGAGATAGAGCCTTGCGAAAAAGCGTCTAACGGCACGGAAATATCTTTATATATAAAGAAAGACGACGGCGGTGACAACTATTCCACTTTCTTAGAAGAGTATACTATCCGTCGCTTAGTTAAAAAGTATTCCGACTATATTCGCTATCCCATCAAGATGGAAATCACCAAGTACGAGCAGGGCGAAGAGGCTAAATCCTATAAAGAAACGGAAGTTTTAAACTCAATGGTTCCCATTTGGAAGAAGAAAAAATCAGAGGTTACAAAAGAAGAGTACAACGAGTTTTACAAGTCCACTTTCTTTGACGGAAACGACCCTGTTAAGAGTATTTCGATGTCTGTTGAGGGTGCGGTTGATTTCAAGGCGCTTTTATTCGTTCCTGAAACAGCGCCGTATAACTATTATTCCAAGCAGTATGAAAAGGGTTTAAAGCTTTACACAAACGGCGTTATGATTATGGAAAAGTGCGCCGATTTACTCCCAGATTATTTTAGTTTTGTAAAAGGCGTTGTGGATAGTGAAATAACCCTTAATATCTCGCGTGAAACAGTTCAGCAAACGAGACAAATAAAAGCCATTGCTCAAAGCATTGAGAAAAAGATAAAATCGGAGCTTTTAGATTTACTCAAAAACGATAGAGAAGTTTACGAAAAGTTCTATAAATCGTTCGGTTTGCAGTTAAAGTTCGGCATTTATCAAAACTTTGGCATGAATAAGGACGTTTTGCAAGACTTAATCCTTTTCTACTCCTTAAAGCAGGAAAAACTTATCACCTTAAAAGAATACGTTGATAACGCGAGCGGAGATATCTATTACGCTCAAGGAAAGTCAATATCCGGCATCAAAGCTTTACCTCAAACGGAAAAACTCTTAAGCGACGGAAATGACGTTTTATGTTTTATTGATGACGTCGACGAGTTTGCCGTTAAATTTATCGGCGAGTACGAAGGCAAGAAATTTATCAACGCAACGCAGGAAAGCGTTTCCGAAGAAAACGTATCGGAAGAAGATAGGTCGGTTTTAGATAAAGTTAAAAACGCGCTTGGCGATAAGGTGTTCAAGGTAACGGGCAGTAAAAATTTAAACAATCACCCCGTATGCTTATCGAGCGAGGGCGAGGTTTCGCTCGAGATGGAAAAGGTTTTAACCCAGCAATCTAACGGCGAAAGCGATATAAAGGCGCAAAAGGTGCTTGAAATTAACCTTGAGCATAAAATTTTTGAAAAACTCAAAACCGCAAGCGAAGAAGAAATTAAAGAGTTATCTGAAATATTGTATTCGCTCGCGTGTTTAATCGCAGGCGTTTCAATAGAGAACGTAACCGAAATATCCGAAAAAATTATCAATTTATTAGCTTAATGAAAACGCGGGTTTTTCCCGCGTTTTTAGTTTATTAAAAATTTTTTTAACTTTTTTTCAAAAAGGGGTGTAAAACGCTTTACAACTTTAGCGCAATAAAGTATAATGTTCACATAAACACTTTACCAAACTAAAGTGGAAGGAGAAACAATATGAAAAAGTTTATTAAAATTTTAATGGCGAGCATACTTGCTATCGCAACCTTGTTCTGTTTCACCGCTTGCGGTAAATCTGACCTTGAACAAGTTAAAGAAAACGGTAAAATCGTAGTAGGTATCACCGTATATAAGCCTATGGACTATCTTGATGAAAACGATCAATGGACGGGCTTTGATGCTGAGCTTGCAAAAGAATTTGCGGGAGAGCTTGGCGTTAACTGTCAATTCGTAATCATTACTTGGTCTCAAAAGGCTATTGAGCTTAAGTCAAATCAAATTGACCTTATTTGGAATGGTATGACTGCATCGAGCGACCTTGAGGCTGATATGGATTTCTCCGTATCGTATGCGAGAAACGCTCAAGTTGCAGTAGTAAAAAACACCAGCACTATTGCCACCAAAGACCAAATTAAGACTGCAAAGGTTGCAGTTGAATCGGGTTCTGCAGGCAACAAGATGGCAACTGCCGAGGCGATGACCAACGTTACCCCCGTAACTGCACAAATTGACGCTCTTAACGAAGTTATTGCAGGCACGAGTGAAGTTGCTCTTATTGACTTAACAATGGCTCAAAGCGTTGTTGGTACTGGTATTTATAGCGACCTCAAGATTGTTGAAGGCGTTGAATACGGTGCTGAGATTTTCGCAGTAGGTCTTAGAAAGGGTAGTGATATCAAAGCTCAGCTTGACGCTTTCTTAAAGAAAAAATACAGCGACGGTTCGCTTGCAACTTTAGCACAAAAATATAACGTTGTATTAAACGCTGAGGCACTTGGCGCTTAATCTAAGGAATTTATGGGAGTATTTTTAGAAGTTACTTCCCAACTCGCAGTAGGTTTTACAACGTCTGTATTACTATTTTTATTAACGCTTGTATTCGCGTTACCTTTGGGGCTACTCATGTCGTTTTGTTCGATGTCGAGGTTTGCCCCTTTACGCGTTTTTACAAAGCTTGTTGTTTGGGTGCTCCGCGGAACTCCGTTAATGCTCCAAATATTTGTAATATTCTACGTTCCAGGTCTATTAAATTTATTTAACTGGCCTACAATGAATACGGGTTGGGCTTGGTTTGACAAAACCATAACAACGAGATTTATCGCAGCGCTCGTTGCCTTTGCTATTAACTACGCAGCCTATTTTTCTGAAATTTTCCGCGGTGGAATACAATCTATTCCAAAAGGTCAATACGAGGCAGGGCAAGTTTTAGGTATGACTAAAGGTGCGATTTTTTCTAAAATCGTGTTTATGCAAGTGGTAAAGCGCATAGTTCCGCCTATGTCTAACGAGATTATCACTTTGATAAAGGATACGTCGCTTGCAAATACTATTAGCGTTCTCGATATTATTTTCTATGGAAAAGAATTTATGCTTACCGACGGGCTTATTTGGCCTATATTCTATGCGGGGGCGTTCTATCTTATATTCGTAGGCTTACTTACTATTTTGTTTGGTTATATCGAGAAAAAACTCTCTTATTACAAGGTGTAAAATGGCATTTTTAGAGGTTAAAAACTTAATAAAAAACTTTGGCGAAACTAAGGTTTTAAAAGGTGTTAATTTTAGGCTTGATAAGGGTGAGGTTCTATCTATTATCGGTTCTTCGGGTAACGGTAAAACAACGTTACTTCGCTGTCTTAACAACTTGGAAACGGCAGATAGCGGAGAGATTACCGTTGGGGATAAGATGATTTTCCCCTCGCTACACGATAAGGAAGACGTTTTACAGCCGTTGACTTTCGGCATGGTATTTCAAAGCTTTAATCTTTTCCCACAGTATAGCGCGCTTGAAAACGTTACGCTTGCTATGAACGCAAGGGCGGAAAGGGTGCTTAAAAAGAATAAGTTAAAATTCTTTGAAAGAAGATTAAAACTCAAAGAAATCAAGATTGAAAACAAAGCAAAGGCGGAAGAACTTTTAACGAGGGTTGGTCTTCAAGATAAAATGAACAACTATCCTTGCGAGCTTTCGGGTGGGCAATGCCAGCGTGTAGCGATAGCGAGAGCACTTGCACTATCGCCTGAAATCTTGTGTTTTGACGAGCCTACCTCTGCGCTTGACCCCGAGCTTACCGGTGAGGTTTTAAAGGTTATTAAGGCGTTACGAGATGAGGGTCACACTATGATTATAGTAACCCACGAGATTGAGTTTGCTAAAAACGTTTCCGATAAAGTTATGTTTATGGCGGACGGTCAGGTTGCCGAGTTTGGAACGCCGAGCGACGTTCTTGTAAACCCGAAAAACGAACTCACCAAGCAGTTTTTACAATCATTTTTGGAAAACAAGTAATGACTAATTATCAAAAATACGAAAAAATTATAAAAAGCCTTGAGTGTAAGCCAAGGCTTTTATTACATAGCTGTTGCGCGCCGTGCTCGAGTGCGTGCTTAGAGCGGTTAGTCGAGCATTTTAGGGTGGACATTTTTTATTACAACCCAAATATCACCGATAGCACCGAGTTTTTTAAGCGTTTAGCCGAGCAAAAGAGGTTTTGCCAAGAAACTTATAACGGTAGTGTTAACGTTATTGATATAGGGCACTTAAAGGAAGAATTTTTATCCATAGTAGTGGGGTTAGAAAGTCTTCCCGAAAGGTCTACTCGCTGTTACGAGTGCTATAAGCTCCGCCTTTTAAAAACGGCTGAGTTTGCAAAGAATAACGGCTACGATTATTTTACCACCACCTTATCTATAAGCCCTCACAAAAACGCCGAGTGGATAAACGAGATAGGCGAGGATATTGAAAAGAATTTAGGCGTTAAATTTTTAAACTCCGATTTCAAAAAAGAAAACGGGTATTTGAGGTCGATTGAACTATCAAAAGAATACGGTTTATATCGTCAAGATTACTGTGGCTGTTCTTTTTCAAAAAAATAAAAAAAACGATGCGAATTTCGCATCGTTTTTATTTTGTATAATTACATGCATTCTTCAGCCTTGCCAGCGCAACCTAAAACGTTTACGAGCTTGTGCTTAACGAGTTCTTTAATGTTTGCTCTTGCAGGTTTAAGATATTCTCTGGGGTCAAACTTATCGGGCTTTTCGTTGAAGAATTTACGGATAGTACCGGTCATAGCAAGTCTTAAGTCAGAGTCAATATTGATTTTGCAAACGGAAAGCTCAGCAGCTTTTCTAAGTTGTTCTTCGGGAACGCCGATAGCGTTGGGCATTTTACCGCCGTTTTCGTTTACCATCTTAACGTATTCTTGAGGAACGGAAGAAGAACCGTGTAAAACGATGGGGAAACCGGGGAGCTTTTTAGAAACCTCTTCTAAGATATCAAATCTAAGAGCGGGGGGAACTAAAATACCGTCTTCATTAACGGTGCATTGCTCCGGAGTGAACTTGTAAGCGCCGTGAGAAGTACCGATAGCGATTGCTAAAGAGTCAACGCCAGTTCTCGTTACGAATTCAATAACCTCTTCGGGTTTGGTGTAAGATTCGTGGCCAGCCTCAACCTTAACGTCATCTTCAATACCGGCAAGAGTTCCAAGCTCGCCTTCAACGGTAACGCCGTGAGCGTGAGCATAGTCAACAACTTTCTTGGTGAGAGCGATGTTCTCTTCGAAAGGAAGGTGAGATCCGTCAATCATAACGGAGGTAAAGCCACCGTCGATACAAGCCTTACAGGTCTCGAAATCAGGACCGTGGTCAAGGTGTAAAACGATGGGAATATCGGGGCATTCCTTTACTGCAGCCTCAACGAGTTTTACAAGGTAAGTGTGGTTAGCGTATGCTCTTGCACCCTTAGAAACCTGTAAAATTACGGGAGCTTTAACTTCTTGGCAAGCCTCGGTAATACCTTGAACGATTTCCATATTGTTTACGTTGAAAGCGCCGATAGCGTAGCCGTTTTTGTATGCTAGTTCAAACATCTTTTTGCTATTAACTAAAGCCATAATGGTTCTCCTTTTGGATATTATTATTTTTTTATTGCTACGGATATTATACATCAATTTTTTTTATTATGCAATTATTTTAATGTATAAAATAAAAACCTTTCGGCAAAAATTAAAGTAATGGCGAAGGGGTGTACTTTTTGCGTATAATATATAGGGAGAACTTTTACTTTTATGATTAAACGCGGAGAATTATATTATGCCGATTTAAGCCCGGTTGTTGGGAGCGAGCAAGGTGGAGTACGCCCGGTGCTCGTAGTTCAAAACGACGTGGGCAACAAACATAGCCCCACCGTAATTGCCGCCGCGGTAACGAGCAGAATTAACAAGGCAAAGCTCCCAACTCACATCGAACTTAGCGCTATGGAATATGGTTTAAGTAAGGATAGCGTAGTTTTATTAGAGCAAATTCGAACGCTCGATAAAAGACGGCTAAAAGAAAGGATAGGCGAGCTTTCCAAAAAAACGATGGTGCTCGTGGATGATGCACTGCTTATAAGCCTTGGCTTTATCAAAAGCAATGAAAAGAACGCATAGTTGACAGTCGTAGTTTCAGGCAACGCTTTTTACGCGTTGCTTGTTTTTTTTATAAAAAACACTTTTTATTTTTATTTTATTGTGTTACAATAGACAAAAAGGAGGCTATTATGAAAAAATTTACCAAATTTGATATCGTAATTTCAGCAATAGCGGTTATTTTAGTCGTTGCGGTTGCAACGGTGTTCGGCGCTCTTCAAATTTCAGGGGCGGTTAACTTTAAGGTAAACGCGTTCTTGCTTATCCTTACCGTGTTAACACTCGGCATCGGCTTATATACCGTAATTTTCGCACTTGTGAGAAAGGGCGGTTACGAATACGCCGTTGGCGGAATTTTATTCGTTGCAGGCATAATCTTGCTTATGGTATGCTTAAAATTAAAGCCGTGGCTCATCGTGATTATAGGCGTTGGCATCGGCATCGTTGCAATGATTATCCCCTTTATTCTAAAGGCGAGCTCGTTGACCGTTCAAAGAGCGGATGAAAAGCCTGACTTCGTTCCCTATACTGAAAAATTAAAACAACAAAAAGAGGAAGAAAAAGAGAGAGAAGAACCACTCCCGGAAATTAAATCGTTCAAGGACTAATATGGAAATTAAGCGCAATTTAACTTTACTTACCGACCTTTATGAGCTTACTATGATGAACGGCTACCTCAAGGAAAACAAAGAGGGAGAAACCGTTATTTTCGACGTATTCTTTCGCCAAAACGAGCTCATCACCTATTCGCTTGCGGCTGGGCTTGAGCAGGCGATTGACTATATTTTAAATTTGTCTTTCGATGAAGACGATATAGCTTACTTAAGAGGCTTAAAAATCTTTAGCGAGGACTTTTTAGATTATTTGAAAGACCTCAAGTTCACGGGTGACGTATATTCCGTTCCCGAAGGAACTATGGTGTTCCCAGGTGAGCCTATCTTAACCGTTAAAGCGCCCGTTATGGAGGCACAGCTTATTGAAACGGCTATTTTAAACATAATAAATCACCAAACGCTAATCGCGTCAAAGGCTGCAAAAATTCGCTATTCGGCTGGTGGTGATAACGTTATGGAATTCGGCTTGAGGCGCGCTCAAGGACCGGACGCGGGCATTTACGGCTCGAGAGCGTCGGTAATCGGCGGATGTAATTCAACGAGCAACGTGCTCGCTGGGCAGATGTTCGATATTCCCGTATCGGGAACGCACGCACACAGCTGGGTAATGAGTTTTCCCTCGGAATACGAGGCTTTTAAGGCGTATGCGGAAACTTATCCCGACGCGACCTTGCTTTTAGTAGACACCTACGATACTTTAAAGAGCGGTATTCCCAACGCAATCAAGGTATTTGACGAGTTGAGGGCAAAGGGCAAAAAGCCACTCGGTATTAGAATTGACAGCGGTGACCTTGCATATCTAACCAAAAAGGCGCGCCAAATGCTTGACCAGGCGGGATATCCCGATACAATTATTTGTGCGAGCGGTGATTTAGATGAAAAGCTTATTCAGTCTTTAAAGTTACAGGGCGCAAAGATAAATTCTTGGGGAATAGGCACTAAGCTTATAACGAGTGCGGATATGCCTGCACTCGGCGGTGTTTACAAGCTTGCAGGAGTTGTGGAAAAGGACGGGACTATTACGCCCAAAATCAAGATTTCCGAAACGACCGCAAAGATTACCAACCCCGGCTTTAAAAAGGTTATGAGAATTTACGATAACAAGACGGGTAAGGCTGAGGCTGACCTCATCGCTCTTTACGACGAGGAGTTTGATAGCAAAAAGCCTTTAACGATTACGCACCCCATTGAAACTTGGAAAAAAATAACCTTTACCGATTACACCATAAAAGAGCTTTCCGTAAAGATTGTTGAAAACGGCAAGCTCGTATATAAATTCCCAAAAGTTAAGGAAATCGCATCTTTTGCAAAATCGGAGATGAATTCTTTTTGGGACGAGTATTTGAGGCTTGACCGTCCGCATATTTATAAGGTGGACTTATCAGACAAGCTGTTACAGTTAAAAACGGAGATGCTTTCGAGCATAAGGAAGTAAATGGAAGAAAACAAACTGCACCTAAACGAAATATCAAGCGTGCAATCTCGCGCCAAAGATATAACCAACCACGCAAAAGAGCAGTATAAGGCTGAGGTTGAAAAGCTCAAGCTGTTCAACGCGAGGTGGAATAATTACGTAAACTCAATAGTAAAGGAATATCCCTCGGATAAAACGAGAAAGCTTGCTTACGTTTCCGAGCTTATAACGGATATTTTAATGAAGGAGGAAACTCCAAGCTATACCGCGCTTAACAAGATAGAAGACATCTATAAAATCGTTGACGACGGAAGGGAGCTTAAGTTCGACAAGTCTAAATCTCTCTACGGCAAGACTGAAAGCGGTTTTAATATGGAAGACGTGCTTAACCCCGGCGAGCTCGACCTTATGAGCTTATGCAAAGAACTCGGAGCTACTGACTGATGATATATATCGTTTGTTTAATAATAGCAGGCGGAGTGCTTTCGCTTGACTTAATATCTAAATATCTCGCTGTTAAAAACGAGTTTAATTTTGTTGTAATTGACAAGCTTGTAAAGTTTCAAATCTCTTACAACAAGGGAGCGGCTTTTAGCTTTTTGAGCGGAAAGAGTTGGGCACAGACCTTCTTTATAGTAATAACCTTTATCGCGCTTGCGGTATTACTTGGCTATTTTATTTATAAAATAGTTACCAAGAAAAAGCCGTCTTGGTGGGTGGCGGTTGCCCTTTCGTTGATGTTTGCAGGGGCGCTCGGCAACCTCATTGACAGGCTTGCGCTTAAAATGGTTAGAGATTTTATATTCCTCTTTTACGAAACGGATATCTTCCCCGCGATTTTCAACGTGGCGGACGTAGCTCTCGTTTCAGGGGTGATAACGCTGTGCTTTTACCTCTTGTTTATCGATAAAGACGGGATTTTTAAAAAGAAATCAAAGGAAGAAATAGACGGTGGAAAAGAAGATAATAACGGTTGACGTTTCGGGCGAGAGGTTGGACGTTTATCTTGCCAAAGCCCTCGATTTTTCCCGTTCTAAAATTCAAAAACTAATAGACGGCGGAAACGTTTTAGTAAACGGGAATACGCCAAAGTCGAAAGAAATCGTGAAAGAGGGTAGCGTTATCGAGGTTGAAATTCCCGAGCCCGTAGGGCTTGAGGTAAAAGCCGTTGATATCCCTATTGACGTTATTTACGAGGATAGTGACGTTGCGGTTATAAACAAGCCCCAAGGCTTAACCGTTCATCAAGGTAGCGGAACGGGCGACGAAACGCTCGTGAACGCACTTTTATATCACCTCGATAGCCTCAGCGGGATAAACGGAGTTATTCGACCAGGGATTGTTCACAGGATAGATAAGGATACGTCTGGCTTATTAGTAGTTGCAAAGAACGACCAAGCGCACTTGAGCCTTTCAAGCCAAATAGAAAAAAAGACTTGTAGGCGAGAATACGTTGCGTTGCTTGAGGGCAATTTAAAACAGGATAGCGGTAGGATTGAAACGTATATCTCCCGTTCGACTAAAAACAGAACGATGATGGCTGTTTCTTCGAGCGGAAGAAAGGCCGTTACCAACTTCGAAGTGCTTGAAAGAGCGGGCGGTTACACTTTGTGTAAATTCTTGCTTGAAACGGGTAGAACGCATCAAATTAGAGTTCACTCAAAGCACTTAGGTCACCCTATAGTTGGCGACACCGTGTACGGATATAAAAATCAAAAGTTCAACCTTTTGGGCCAACTTCTTCACGCGAGAAAACTAAGTTTTACGCACCCGTCCACAAAAGAATTCGTGGAGTTTACCGCTCCCATTCCCGAATATTTTTCTTCTCTTTTAGAAAAACTCGGATTTAAGCTTACAAAGTAAAATCGTTTATACTAATTTCAATTAACTTTAAAGGAGTATTTTATGGCAAAGGGCTTATCTAAATTTTTAAACACTAAAAAATCAAAGCTGTTTTGGGTATACTTTGTACTCGGCGTATTAATAACTGCAATATCTGTGCTTTTAATGCCGTTTTGGCAAAAGGTTGCACCCAACGCCTTTTTCTCGAGTTGGGGGCTCAAATTTATAAAGATTTTAATAGCGGTTATCGTTTTGTTATACGCGATACTCTTCTTAGGAATACGAGTTACTCGTGGTGGCAATAGCGTGGTAAAAACGCTCGGCGTTATTGAAATCGTGGTACTTGTGTTAATTTCCATAGCTCTTTTAGTTTCACAGTTTTCAAAATTCGCTCTCGACGCGTACGTTATAATAAGTGTTGCGCTTTGGATGAGGGGCGTGGTTGAAATCTTTAAGGCGTACTACGCAGGCAACGGTGAAAACAAATATCCCGTTATAAAGCTGGTGTTTGCAATAGTTCTCGTGAGCGTAGGAGCGTATTTCCTTTCCGTTCGCTTTATCACTAATCTACATATTTTATGGGTTGCAACGGTGTTCGGCGCGGTGTTTGGAATAATAACCTTTATTCTTGGTTTTTTAAAAAGACCGATTGAAAAAGCTCCTGCCCAAGCTTAAAAAAACGATAAAAACGAGCGGTGTTTTAAACGAACACCGCTTTTACTTTACAAAATTTTAAAATAAGTGTATACTAATAAACGTAGTTTAAAATGGCGGAGTTTGTGATGCTTAAAATTTCTAAGGTTTTAAAAAACTCAATAGCGCGCGAGCTCGGCATTAAAAAGGGCGATGAAATCCTTGCTTTCGACGGTTTTTTGTGTGAGGACGTTCTCGATTATCTTTATTACGACAGCTTGAGTTTTTTCACCGTAACCGTAAAATCGGGGAGTGAAGAGATTGAGTTCGAGATTGAAAAGGATGAGGACGAGAGCTTAGGCGTAGAGTTTGAAAGTGACAATTTGGAAATTAAAAACTGCCGTAACAAATGCGTTTTTTGTTTCGTTGACCAAATGCCTAAGGGGATGCGCCCGTCGCTGTATTTGAAAGACGATGATTATAGGCAGAGTTTTTTGCGCGGTAATTTCGTAACGCTCACAAACGTTTCAGATAGCGAGATTGATAGAATTATTCGCTTAAACTTAAGCCCCTTGTACGTTTCCGTTCACGCAACTGACGGTGAGGTTAGAAAAAAACTCCTCGGCAACCGCTTTGCAGGTGACGTTTTAGATAAGCTTAAAAAGCTTACTGAAAACGGAATTAAAGTTCACACTCAAATAGTATTAGTCCCCTCTTTAAACGACGGGGCTGTGCTTGATAAAACCTGCCATGATCTCGTTGCACTTGGTAAAAACGTTTTATCTATTGCAGTAGTTCCGTGCGGAATAACGAGGTTCAGGGAAGGTCTTTACAATATAGAGGACGTTGACTCGGGTTATGCAACCTGCGTTATAAGTCAAATAGGCTCGCTAAACGCCTTGTTAAAAACTAACATAATAACGCCGGCTGATGAGTTTTACTTTAAGGCAAAGCTCCCTCTTCCCTCAGAAGATTTCTACAACGGCTATCCTCAAATAGAAAACGGCGTTGGGGTGACTGCAAAGTTTTTGTCGGAGCTTAAAAGTGCGGTAAAAACTTCGCAAAACGGCAAGAATTATATCGTTGTATCGGGAACTTCGGCAAGCTCGTTCATTTTAGAGCAAGTAGAGTTTGTAAAAGGGTACGTAAGTGGCTTAAACGCAACGGTTTTATCCGTTGAAAACGAGTTTTTTGGCAAAACCGTCAACTGCACGGGGCTACTCGTTGGCAAAGATATTTTGAACGCAGTTTTGAAATTAGACTTAAGTAAATACGACGGAATAATTCTTCCCGACGTATGTTTAAAGAGAGAAGAAAGCGTGTTTTTAGACGGGTTTACACTTAAAGACTTATCTATTAAAACAGGGCTTGAGGTAACCGTTACGGACGGTAGTGGAGAGAGCTTTTTCAACGCTCTATCCGGAAGGAAAATAAAATGAGAAAACCTATTGTTGCCGTAGTTGGCAGACCGAACGTTGGCAAGTCCACGTTCTTTAATAAAATAACGGGCAAAAAAATATCCATAGTAAAGGATAAACCCGGCGTTACGAGAGACAGGATTTACTGTGATGCGGAATGGTGCGGAAAGGCTTTCACCTTGATAGATACGGGTGGTATTGAGCTAAAATCTCAAGACGAGATGTGGATGCACATTAAAAAGCAAGCGGAAATCGCCGTTGAAACGAGTGACGTTATTCTTTTTATGTGCGACGTAAAAGGCGGTGTTACCGCCTCCGATATAGAGGTTGCCGCAATGCTTAGAAGGAGCAATAAACCCATCGTTTTAGCGGTTAATAAACTCGATAATTATGATGAGAGCTTGCTTTACGATTATTACGAGCTTGGAATAGGCAATCCCATAGGAATTTCCTGCGAGCAGGGCAAGGGTTTGGGCGATTTGCTCGATGAGATTTGCTCGCATTTTGACGAGGTTTCCGCCGAGGAAGAGGACGAGACTATTAAGATTGCAATCGTAGGAAAGCCAAACGCAGGTAAATCGAGCCTCACCAACAAGCTTTTAGGTTTTGATAGAACTATAGTTTCCGGCATTGCAGGCACCACGCGTGACGCTATTGACACGCCTTTTACCTACAACGGTCAAAACTTTACCATTATCGATACTGCTGGTATTAGAAAGAAAAAATCCGTTTACGAGGACGTTGAGTATTACAGCGTTGTTCGCGCTTTCGGCGCGATAAGAAGGGCGGACGTTTGCCTCGTTGTAGTCGATTGTACCGAGGGGCTCACCGAACAGGACGTTAAGATACTTGGCTACGTTCACGAGCAGGGCAAACCCTCAGTAGTGGTTATGAACAAGTGGGATTTGGTTGAAAAGGACACCTTTACCATTGAAAAATTCCGCGAAAAATTAAACGCCGACCTTGCGTTTATGGATTATTACAAGTCTATTTTCGTATCCGCAAAGACGGGGCTTAGGGCGGAGAAGATTTTAAACATTGCGCTCGAGTGCTTGGAAAATTCCAAGAGGAGAATTTCAACGGGAACGCTCAACGACCTTATAGGCGATGCGGTAAGAACGACCGACCCGCCGACAAAGCACGGAAGAAGGCTCAAGATTTATTACACCGTTCAAGACGGGGTTGCTCCGCCAACCTTTGTAATGTTTGTAAACAATCAAGAGCTCATGCACTTTAGTTACAAGAGGTTTTTAGAAAATACCATAAGAAATGCGTTCGACTTTTCCGGAACGCCGATAAGACTATTCATCAGAGAGAAGACGGAGGAAGAACAATGAGGCTAAGCATGCTTTGGTGGCAGTTTTTACTGCTTGCGATAGGTTCGTATCTTATAGGTAATATAAACTTTGCAATAATTATTTCTAAACTTAAAAAGAGAGATATCAGAACTTTGGGTAGCGGTAATCCTGGAACGCTCAATATGAGTAGAAATTTCGGGCTTAAAATAGGCGTTTTAACCTTGGTTTTAGATATTTTAAAGGGCGTAATACCAACCTTAGTTGGATACCTTTTATATAACGACACCTACTTTATCGGAACGACCCTTTCAATAGAGCAGGTTGCAAAGGTGGGCTGTGGTTTCTTTGCTGTGCTTGGGCACGTATTCCCCGTGTTTATGAGATTTAAAGGCGGAAAGGGCATTGCAACTACAATCGGCGTTTTTGCAGTATGCAACCCCGTTATTGCGCTCATTAGCGGTGCGCTTGCAATAGCGTTCATACTCTTTACCGAGATAGGCGCTATGGGTTCGTTTATAGCAACTACTCCCGGTGCAATAGCGATGTGCTATAGCGTATATACCGATTACATTATGTCAAGAGTGGCAAGTGCTAACAATATAATATTAGCGGCAATTACCAACCTGTTTGCAATCGCTATAATATTTTTAACTTGGTACGCTCATAGGAAAAATATAAATAGAATGCTCACCGAGGAAGAGCACCCTACCAACTGGCGTCAAGTTATAAGGGAATCGCGCATAAAGAAACAAAACGCAAAAAATAAAAAAGAAGAATCGGATAAAACCGAGGAATAATTAAAATAATCCCCCCATATACTGTAGAGTATTCGGGAGGATTTTTTAATGGAAAAGTTCGATATATATAAGGACATAGCAAGTAGGACGGACGGCGACGTTTACTTAGGCGTAGTAGGTCCTGTAAGAACGGGCAAGTCGACGTTTATCACTAAGTTTTTGGACCTTATGGTAACGCCGAATATTGCCAACAAAGTAAAGCGCCAAATCGCGATTGACGAAATGCCTCAATCGGGCTCAGGCAAAACTGTTACTACCACCGAGCCAAAATTCGTGCCGTCGGAAAGCGTTAAGATTTCTATAAAGGGCAAAGCTCAGGCAAAGGTTAGGCTCATCGATTGCGTAGGATATATGGTAGACGGCGCGTTGGGCGCTCAGGAGGACGGAAAGGAACGCCTCGTAAAAACGCCTTGGAACGAACAGCCTATTCCCCTTTCAAAAGCCGCCGAGATAGGAACGGAAAAGGTTATAAAAGAGCATTCTACGGTAGGTATTTTAGTAACTACCGACGGTAGCGTGTGCGATATTCCGAGAGAGAACTACGTGTTGGCTGAGGAAAGGGCGGTTGACGACCTTAAAAAGTGCCAAAAGCCTTTCGTAATCGTTTTAAACACCACCGACGTAAACGGCAAAACCGCAACCGAGCTTGCGGAAAATCTCACCGATAAATACGGAGTTAAGGTAATCAAGGTAAACCTTTTAAACATTGACGAAAACGGCTTTAGCGAAATTTTGGAAAATTTACTGCTTGAATTCCCGTTAAAGAGCTTTGATATAGATTTGCCTAAGTGGATGCAAGTGCTCCCGTGCGACAACGAGATGATTGCAAGTGTTATCGAAAAGGTTAAGGACGTTTCTCGTATTGCCACCAAGATGAAACACTATAAAATTATTGAGGACGCTTTGCTATCTGCTCCCTGCGTATCCGAGGTTTCTAAATCGGTTGCAAACTTAGGCGACGGCTCGGCTCGCTATTTAGTAGAAGTTCCAAACGGGCTATTTTACGAGATGCTCTCCGACCTTTCAGGCGACAGTATTAGCGATGAGTTTGCACTTATGAGCTACGTTAAAGAGCTTAGGCAGGCAAAAGAGCACTACCGCAAGCTACAAAGCGCGCTTGCCGAGGTTGAAGACGGTGGCTACGGCGTAGTTATTCCAAGGGAAAGCGACGTGGAAATCGGTTCGCCCGAAGTTGTAAGGCGCGGTGGAAGATACGGCGTAAAGATTAAAGCGACTACCTCTTGTATGCACCTTATGAAGATAAATTTATCTGCAGACGTTTCGCCCATTTCAGGCACGGAAAAGCAATGCAAAGATTTTGTTGAGTATCTCCAAACCCAGAGTGAAGAAAATCCCGAAAAGGTTTTAAAAACAGATATTTTCGGCAAGCAACTCTCCACCTTAGTTCAAGAAGAAATGCATCAAAAGCTATCCTCAATGAAACCGGAGTTTAAGAGCAAGATGAGAAAGACGGTTACTAAAATCGTCAACGACGGAAGGGGTGGGCATATATTTATCGTTATATAAAGCTTTTAAAAAAAGGAAGGCTAAAACCTTCCTTTTGTAGTGATTAAAAATTTACTATTGAAAAACGAAAAAACCTATTGTATAATATTATTAACGGAAAACTTCCGAATATTTTCTTAGGAGTACATTTATGGACGTAGACAAAATTAGAAACGTAGCGCTGATAGGTCATAGCGGTGAGGGTAAAACCACTCTTGCAGAGGCTATTTTATTCAATATGAACGTTATTGACCGCCAAGGTAAAGTTGAAGACGGAAACACCGTTATGGATTTCGATCCACTTGAAACGGCAAAAAAATCTTCTATTTCACTTGCGTGCGCATGCGGAGAATATAAAGGGTACAAATTCAATATTATCGACGTGCCCGGTTACTACGATTTTGAGTGCGAGCTCGCTCAAGCACTTGCCGTTGCGGATTCCGCAATTATCGTTGCAAGCGCAAGCGGTACGCTCACGGTAGGCACGGAAAGGGCGATTGATTACTGTGTTAAGAGAAAAATCCCCGCAATGCTTTTCATAAACGGGCTTGATAAGGATAATTCAGACTTTATAAAGACTGTTAACGCAATTAAGCTTAAATACGGTCACAAGATAGCACCTATGATTTTACCCAACGTTGTTGACGGTAAGATGAAGGGATTTGTAAAAGTGGCATACGGCGTCCTTCGTGACTGGGAGAGAAACGAATATCCTATCCCCGATTACTTGAAAGAGGCTTATATGGAGGCTAAGCTCACCGTTTCCGAGGCTGCCGCTGAGAACGACGAGGCGCTTATGGAAAAATTCTTCGATACGGGCGAACTTTCCCCCGAAGAAATAGAGACTGGCGTAAAGATAGGTATAAACACCTGTTCAACTATAACCGTGCTCGGTGGTAGCGCGTTCAAAAATCACGGCATTTACAATCTTATGGATAAGATAATTTCCACTCTTCCAAGCCCCAAGGACGCAGGTCTTCAAAGGGCGCTCGTTGACGGTGAAAAAGTTGCCGTTGAGCCTAACGTTGACGACCAAACGGTTGTTAGAATTTTCAAAACTGTAGTTGACCCATACGTTGGTAGACTTAACTATATAAAAGTTATTTCCGGTAAGCTTAAATCTGGTCAAACTCTCAAGGTTTCCGGTTGGGGCGAGGAAAAAATCAGCGGTATCTACACCGTTATCGGCAAAAAGCAAGAGGCTGTATCCGAGCTTATTGCAGGTGATATAGGTGCTCTTTCCAAGCTTGAAAACGCAAGAACGGGCGATACTTTGTATGAAAAAGTTGACACTAAGTTTAAGGCGTTTGAAATTCCGCCCGCAACCTATAAGCGCGCCGTTTACGCTGCTAAAAAGGGTGAGGAAGATAAGATATTTGCAGGTCTTAACAAGCTTAAAGACGAGGATATCTCATTCAACGTAGAAAAAAATTCTGATACGGGTGAAATGGTTATCTCCGGTGTTGGTGCAACTCAGCTTGAAACGATAAAGAAGAAATTAAAAGCTAAATTCGGCGTTGAGGCTGAACTTAGAAAGCCCAAGATTGCATACAAAGAAACGGTTAAAGGCGTTGCCGAGGCTGAAGGTAAGCACAAAAAGCAGTCAGGCGGTGCTGGTCAGTACGGTCACGTTAAAATTAAATTTGAAGGTGGCGCGGAAGACGGCGTTTATGAGTTTGTTGACGCGGTTGTTGGCGGTACCGTTCCCAAGCAGTTTATCCCTGCGGTAGATAAGGGTCTTCGCGAGGCTATAAAGGAAGGCGTTTTAGCAGGCTATCCGCTCATCAACTTAAAGGCGACTTTATACGACGGTAGTTCACACCCCGTTGACAGTAAGGAAGTTGCTTTCGTATCCGCTGCAAAGATAGCGTACGCCGAAGGCGTAAAGAACGCAAAACCCGTAATTTTAGAGCCTGTTATGAAGGTAACGGTAACTGCGCCCGATACTTATCTTGGCGATATTATGGGCGATATGAACAAGCGTAGAGGTAGAATTGTTTCCACCGATCAAGACGGTGAGAACAGCATAGTAACTTGTGAAGTTCCCGAGAGTGAAATCTTAGATTACACGGCAGAGCTTAGGAGCTTTACGCAAGGTCGCGGAAGATTTACTCAAGAGTTTGAACGCTACGAGGAAGTTCCGTTCGAAGAAACGAGTAAGATTATTGCCGAGGCTAAAAAAGACAAAGAGTAATAAAGGGGTATAGTAATGATTTTGAGCGTATGTCCTAACCCGAGTATCGACTGCACGATGGAAATCGAGCAGTTAGTGGTGGGACGGCTTAATAGGGTAAACAATAAAATAGTAACTTATTCGGGCAAGGCGCTCAACTCCGCAATAGGTGTAAAAAGGCTTGGTGGCGATAGTTTCGCCACCGGCTTTATGTACGATAACGAGGGCAGTTTATTCGTAACTAATCTCGATAGAGAGGGGGTAAAAAACTCTTTTGTTTGGAATAAAGGCCACGTTAGAACGAATTATAAAATAGTTGACAATCGTTCAATGCTCACCGAAATCAACGATAAAGGCGAACCCGTCAGCAAGGAAAATCAGCAAAAATTACTTAGTTTAGTGGAAACGCTTTCACCGAGCGCATCCGTAGTAATTATGAGTGGTTCTTTGCCAACGGCAGTAGAAGACGATTACTATTTTAAGCTTGCAAAATCGGTAAAAGGCACGGCAAAGGTAATTGTTGATACCGAGGGCGAAAAGCTAACTAAAGCACTTTCGGCAGGCGTGTATATGGTAAAGCCAAACCTTAGAGAGCTTGAGCAGGTTGCAGGTAAAACGCTATCTACTCGAAAGGAAATGCTCGACGCTTGCTACCGTTTAATCGACGAAGGTGCTCAAAACGTATTGCTTTCGCTTGGAAGGGAGGGGGCAATTTTAACTGACGGTGGTAATTCCTATTTTTGTAAGAGTACGTCGGTTGCGGTAAACTCTACGGTAGGCGCTGGCGATAGTATGATTGCAGCGGCATCGGTTATGATAGAGCAAGGCGCTGATAAGGTGGAAATACTTAGAAACGCGGTTGCCGCGGGCACGGCGTCAATCACAACGCCCGGAACAAATTTGTTCTATCGCGATAAATTTGAAGAGATTTACGGTAAAATTTTTGTAGAAAAGGCATAATAACTTTATGATTAACATAAAAGACCTTAAAAACGACGAAGAGGTAAAAGTCTTAATAAAAACGAGCGAAAAGCAAATTGACGCGCTTGCGTACACCGAGCATTCCGTTAGGCACGCGTCGATAGTTTCTACGTGGACGGGTATGATACTTAAAGAAACGGGAAATTCTGCAAATCTCGTTCGCCTTGGCGAAATTGCAGGATATCTTCACGATATAGGTAATTCTCTATCTCGTTACGATCACGCAGGTAGTGGAGCACTTCTTGCGTACGGCATTTTGAACAGGCTTGGAATGAGTTATTCTGACTCGGCTGAGATTATGATGGCAATCGGAAATCACGATGAGAAAAACGGAGTGCCTGTGAGCGTGTTGACGTCCGCATTAATAATTGCTGATAAGTCTGACGTTCACAAATCGAGAGTTCGCCACAAGGTGATAAACGAGGATACCAACATTCACGATAGAGTAAACTTAGCCGTTAACCGTTCTTTTGTTAACGTTGATAAGGAAAACAAGAGGATAGATACCGTTATCGAAACGGATGATACCATTTGTTCCGTTGCCGATTATTTTGAAATTTATCACAGCCGTATGCTTATGTGCACTAAGGCTGCTGAGCTTATGGGGTATAAGTACGGACTTATTATAAATAACGTTAGAATGTTATAATAAAAACAAACTTCCCGAGCATACTGTTTGTATGCTCGGGTTTTTTAATGGCGTTAAGCATTTTAATGAATTTAAGCGGAGTAAAAGGAGTGCAACGCTTGCTGGGGCGCTGGTGTTTTTTACTGTGCTTGGGCTAGTGCCAACGGCATATCTATTAAGTTTGGTTCTTGCGCTGTTTGGAAACGACCTTTCAATCATCACCAAGGTTTTTAGCATCAGCGAGTTCGACGAGGTTAAAACGTTTATTATAGGTGCAACGAGCAAGCTTTCGGCAGGCGGAAACGCAATCGCAGGAATAATTGCAATATATTCCTCGGCAAACTTGTTCGTTCACTTAAAACTGACGGGCGAGTTTATCTACAATTGCAAGGCGAGCGGTGGGTTGTTTTTGAGAGTTTTTTCCATAATAGGCACGGTTATAATTAGCTTGGTCGTTGCCTTTTGCTTAGTGTTATACGCGTTTTTATCAGTCCACATATATGGACTATTAGGAAAGATTTTAGGCTCTATCGTAAACGTTATAGCGCTATTTTTCATCTCGCTTGTAGCAGTAATTTGCATAAATTTATTTACGTGCCCCTATAAAATAAGAATAAAAGAGGTTTTCAAGGGTAGCTTTTACACGTGTGTTTTTTCGGTTATTTTTACCTTTGTTTTTATACTCTACGTTAAATTTTTTGCAACCTACGGGGAAATTTACGGCAAGATATCCGTTATCCCTGTGTTTTTTGGCTGGCTGTTTATTATAATGCGCTGTTTAGTTGACGGGTTCGTTATAAACGCATATCAAATAGGCAGGCTTAAGCACCTTAAAAAGATTGACTTAAAAACTCAATTATAGTACAATTTAGAAAAAGCATTAGGAGTACGAAAATGAAGTGTATTTTAACGGTAATCGGCAAGGATAAGCCGGGTATTATCGCAAGCGTTAGCAATTTACTTGCATCAAATAACGTAAATATAGAAGATATTTCTCAAACTATTATGCAGTCTACGTTTACTATGATTATGCTCGTTAACATTGCAAACTCTCCCCTTTCCATGAAGGAATTAAGAGAGCAATTAAAGGCGTTAGGAGAGGAAATCGGCGTTTCTATCCACCTTCAACACGAAGAGGTGTTCGACGCTATGCACAAGGTGTAAAATGATTAAAACGAGTGAGATTATAGAGACCATAAACATGGTCGAAAAGGAGCACTTCGATATAAGAACGATTACCATGGGTATATCGCTTTTCGGGTGCATTAGAGATACTGTAAAGGATACCGCAACCGCCGTATACGACCTTATTTGCAAAAGAGGTCAAAACATAGTAAAGGTTGCAAACGACTTATCGGTTGAGTACGGCGTTCCCGTAGTAAACAAGAGGGTATCCGTTACCCCTGCAAGCTTTTTAACCGCTAAATTTATGGGCGAAGAGCTTGAAGTTGCCTTGGCACTCGATAGGGCTGCAAAGGAAATCGGGGTTGATTTTATAGGCGGATATTCCGCTCTCGTTCACAAGTCTATGACGGAGAGTGAAAAGAGTTTTATCCTCTCTATCCCCGAGGTTTTATCAAAGACCGATAGGCTTTGTTCTTCCGTTAACGTAGGCTCTACGAGAGCAGGTATTAATATGGACGCGGTAAAGCTCGTAGGCGAGGTAGTAAAGCGCGCTGCAGATATCACGAAGGACGGGTTAGGCGCTGCCAAATTCGTAGCGTTTTGTAACGCTGTTGAAGATAATCCCTTTATGGCTGGCGCATTCCACGGCGTTGGCGAGGGCGATTGCGTTGTAAACGTTGGCGTTTCAGGTCCGGGCGTTGTTCAACACGCCTTAAAATCAATTCCCAACGCGTCTATTACCGAGCTTGCTGAAACGGTTAAAAAGACGGCGTTTAAGATTACGAGGGTTGGAAATCTCGTTTTAGACGAGGCTAGCAAGCGCTTAGGTGCTGAACGCGGTATAGTTGACCTCTCTCTTGCTCCTACGCCCGTTATCGGCGATAGCGTTGGCCATATATTAGAGGAAATGGGTTTAGAAGAGGTTGGTTGCCACGGCACAACCGCTTGCCTTGCACTTCTTAACGACGCTGTTAAAAAGGGTGGCGTTATGGCATGCTCTAACGTTGGTGGTTTATCCGGTGCATTTATTCCGGTCAGCGAGGATATCGGTATGATAAACGCTGCGGAAAGCGGTTCGCTTACTCTTTCAAAACTCGAGGCAATGACGGCAGTTTGCTCGGTTGGTATCGATATGGTAGCAATCCCTGGTGACACTCCCGTATCTACCATTTCCGCACTTATAGCAGACGAGATGGCAATCGGTATGGTGAACAACAAAACTACCGCTGTTAGAATTATTCCCGTTCCCAACAAAACGGTTGGAGAATACGTTGAGTTTGGCGGTCTACTCGGTCGCGCACCCATTATGCCCGTACACAACAAGTCGGCGGAAAAATTCATATCGCGCGGCGGTCGTATTCCTGCGCCGATACACGGTAACAAAAATTAATCCGTTATTTTAGGCGTTATACTTCGTTTCTACTCAAGTGATAGACTTCGATGACCAACAAGGTCTATCTCAGCCTATAACTTTCGTGAGCCTCGTCTAACACCCAAACTAACGCCTTAATTTGCGTAGTTTAACAATCTTAAGAATTAATGCGTGCGAAAGCACGCATTTTTTGTTTACCTCTCTCATACCTTAGTTGTAGGAGATAGAGGTTTTGAATAAGAGGACATATAATAGAGTTATTCTCGAGGCGGAATACATCGTTAAACACGGCGCAACGGTTAGAAAAACTGCAAGCGTATTCGGGGTGGGCAAGTCCACCGTACATAAAGATATGACTGAGCGTTTAGAGCCTATTTCGCTCTATTTATACGATAAAGTTAAAAAGGTTTTAGAAATTAACCTTTCCGAACGCCATATTCGTGGCGGTCTTGCCACTAAAACTAAATACGAACAACAAAAAAAGCGCAACTAACTTGCGCTTTTTTAATGCAAAAAATCTTCTCCCTATAAAATACCACTAATTGTTTCGGAAAATTTTATATATTTTTAAATATATATCGCTAAAGTGTTGACAGGGGGAACAAATAAATGTATAATTGTATACAAATATACAAATAAAACACAAAAAGGAGATTGCTATGCTTAAATTATCAGAAAAGACTAATCTTTTAGAGCAAGAAACTTATAGGTATACTTTACAAGATATACGCGAGCCTAATTTATATAGAGAAATTTATCCTTATGACGAAGTTCCGAAAGTTGTGTTCAACCAACGCCGTTCGCCGATGGATATGCCTGAAAAAATTTATATAACGGACACTACGATGCGTGACGGGCAACAGGCGGTTGAGCCGTATTCCGTAAAGCAAATAGTTGACCTTTACAAGCTTATGAACAAGCTTGGCGGTCCTAACGGTATCATTCGCCAAACTGAATTCTTTATCTATAGCAAAAAGGATAGAGAGGCGCTCGATAAGTGCCGTGAGCTTGGGCTTAAGTTCCCTGAAATCACATCTTGGATAAGGGCGACGAAGGAAGACTTTAAGCTCGTTAAAGAGATGGATATTAAAGAAACGGGTATACTCGTTTCTTGTTCTGACTATCACATATTCAAAAAGCTCAAGATGACGAGAAAACAAGCTATGGAGCACTATCTCTCTATATTTCAAGCTGCGTTTGACGCGGGCATTAAGCCAAGATGCCATTTTGAAGATATTACGAGAGCGGACTTCTACGGATTTGTAATTCCCTTTATCCACGCCCTCCACGACCTTTCCGAGCAAGCTGGAATTCCCGTTAAAATTAGAGCGTGCGATACTATGGGTTATGGCATACCGTTCTCTGAAACGTCACTTCCAAGAAGTGTTCCCGGTATTATTTACGGTATTAAGAAGTATGCGGGCGTTCCGAGCGAGCAGATTGAGTGGCACGGTCATAACGACTTCTATAAGGCGGTATCTAACGCGACTGCTGCGTGGCTTTACGGCGCGAGTGCGGTTAACTGTTCACTCCTTGGTATCGGCGAGAGAACGGGCAATATTCCGCTCGAGGCGATGGTTATGGAGTATGCGTCCTTGCGCGGAACGTTCGACGGTATGGACCCCACGGTTATTACTGAAATTAAAGAGTATTTCAGAAAGGAAATGGGTTACGTAATTCCGCCGATGACTCCGTTTGTTGGCGATTATTTCAATCAAACGAGAGCTGGTATTCACGCGGACGGACTTTTAAAAGATGAGGAAATCTACAATATTTTCGATACGGGTAAAATTTTAAATCGCCCTGCAACCGTAACTATTTCAAAAACCTCAGGCTTAGCTGGTATTGCGTACTGGATAAACAGCTATTACAAACTCGCTGGTACGCCAAACGAGGTTGATAAGAAGAGTGACTTAGTTGTAAAAATTAAAGAGTGGGTTGACAACGAATACGAAAACGAGCGTCAAACCCCCATATCGACGGGCGAGCTTATCGAACTCGTAGAAAAATATTCCGACCTCAAATTTTAATAAGAAATATAAGGAAATTAACATGACACAGGTTAAATTCACGTCACGAGCGGATGCCGTGTTCGACCAGCTCGAAAACGATATACTCACCGGCGTTTACAAAAAAGGCGACATAATTACCGAAACGGAAATATCGAGTGCGTTAAACGTTTCGAGAACTCCCGTTAGAGAGGCTATTCGCCGTTTGGAGCAAGAAGACCTTTTGAAAGAAATTCCAAAGGGGCACGTAGTAGTTGGCATTTCACCCGAGGATATCTTAGATATTTACGATATCCGCATAAAAATCGAGGGTGAGGCGACGTTGCGCTGTGCTCAAAACGTAACGGAAGAAGAACTTAACAAAATGCGCGAGGCGGTAGAACTTCAAGAGTTTTACACTCTTAAAAACTACGCCGATAAGCTCAAGGGAACGGATTCCGTTTTTCACGACCTCATTTATAAAAACTCGGGTAGCGATATTTATCAATCGATACTTTCCACCCTTCATAGAAAGGTTCAACTTTGCCGTAAAACTTCCTTTTCGGGTAACGATAGGGCAAAAGAGGCGGTTGTTGAGCATCGTGAAATTTTAACTGCTATCGAAAAGGGTGACGGCGAGCTTGCAAAACAGCTTATGATTAAACACATTACAAACGCAAAGAAAAATATTGAAAGGCTAGGGAAATAAAGATGGGACTTACTATTGCTGAAAAAATTATTAAAAATCACTTAGTATCGGGCGAGATGGTTAAGGGAACTGAAATCTCTTTAAAAATAGACCAAACCTTAACTCAAGACGCTACCGGTACTATGGCTTATCTCGAATTTGAGACTATGGGACTTAAAAGGGTAAAAACCGAGCGTTCTGTTGCGTATATCGACCACAACACCTTGCAATGCGGTTTTGAAAATGCAGACGATCATCGCTATATTCAAACGGTTGCTAAAAAGCACGGTATTTACTTTTCTCGCCCCGGTAACGGCATTTGCCACCAAGTTCACCTTGAAAGATTTGGTAAACCCGGCAAAACCTTGATAGGTTCTGATAGCCATACTCCAACGGGTGGCGGTATCGGAATGCTTGCCTTTGGCGCGGGCGGACTTGACGTTGCCGTTGCAATGGGCGGTGGCGCATACTATATCACCATGCCTAAAATGTACAAAGTAAACTTGACGGGCAAGCTTTCTCCGTTCGTAACGGCAAAAGACGTCAGCCTCGAAATCTTGCGCATTTTATCCGTAAAAGGCGGTGTTGGCGCTATTATCGAGTGGGGTGGCGAGGGCGTTAAAACTCTTTCCGTTCCCGAGCGCGCAACTATTACCAACATGGGTACTGAACTTGGCGCAACAACCTCAATATTCCCTTCCGACGAAATTACGAGAGAGTTCTTAAAAGCTCAAGGCAGAGAGGAAGATTATATCCCCTTGGCATCTGATGAGGACGCCGTATACGATAAGATTATCGATATTAACTTATCCGAACTCAACCCACTTATTGCTTGCCCGCACAGCCCCGATAACGTAGTTGAAGTATCCTCTTTAAAGGGTGTAAAGGTAAATCAAGTGTGCGTTGGTTCGTGCACTAACTCATCGCTACAAGACCTTTTAAAAGTGGCGGCACTTTTGAAAGGTAAAAAGATTAGTGAAGACGTTTCTATGTCTGTTTCTCCCGGTTCTAAGCAAGTTCTCCAAATGCTTTCAAAGTGTGGAGCGCTTGGCGATATAATCGCGTCGGGTGCAAGAATACTCGAGTGCGCGTGCGGTCCTTGTATCGGTATGGGTTTCTCGCCGAACTCCGCTGGCGTGAGCCTTAGAACGTTCAACCGCAACTTCTTAGGAAGGAGTGGAACGAAAGATGCGGGCGTTTACCTCGTTTCTCCCGAAACGGCTGTTGCCGCCGCTATATTTGGCGAGATTACCGACCCAAGACTTCTTGGCAAAGAGGCGGTTATTGAAATGCCTACTAAGTTCGATATAGACGATAGCGCCGTAATTGCTCCCGCGAGCGAACAAGATGCTGAAAATTTAGAGGTTCTTCGCGGACCTAACATTAAGCCTTTCCCTGCAACGAAACCGCTTGAGAATAAACTTTCCGTTGCGGTTGGCTTAAAGGTTGGCGATAATATTACTACCGACCACATTATGCCTGCTGGCGCAAAGATACTCCCGTATCGTTCGAATATTCCTTTCCTTTCCAAGTTCTGTTTCTCAGTAGTTGATGAAAAGTACAGCGAGAGGGCGTTAGAACTTAAAGAGAGCGTAATTATCGGTGGCGATAACTACGGTCAAGGCTCTTCTCGTGAGCACGCTGCGCTCGTTCCGTTATACTTAGGCGTTAAGGCGGTAATTGCTAAGAGCTTTGCTCGTATTCACGTTGCAAACCTTATAAACGCAGGCATTATTCCCTTGACGTTCAAAAGCGCAAGCGACTATGACGAAATTGCTCAAGGTGATGTTTTGGAACTTGAAAATCTCTTTGAGGGATTTGAAAAGGGCGTTATAACTTTAACTGATAAAACTAACGGCAAATCTTACGAGCTTGCATGTTCGTTCACCGATAGGCAAATCAAAATATTAAAAGCAGGTGGACTTCTTGCGTTTACTAAGGAGGCTAACTAATGGAAAAGATTAAAATGACAACTCCGCTCGTCGAGATGGACGGCGATGAAATGACCAGAATTATCTGGCAAGAAATTAAAGACGAGCTTATTCTCCCTTTCGTAGATTTAAAAACGGAATATTACGATTTAGGGCTTGTAAACCGTGACGCTACTAACGATAAAGTAACCGTTGATAGCGCTAACGCAACTAAAAAGTACGGCGTAGCCGTAAAGTGCGCTACCATCACTCCCAACAAGCAAAGAATGAGCGAGTATAACCTTAAGGAAATGTGGAAGAGCCCTAACGGCACGATTAGGGCGATACTTGACGGAACTGTTTTCCGCGCACCCATTACTTTACCCATTATCAAGCCTGCCGTAAAAACTTGGGAAGAACCCATAACTATTGCCCGCCACGCGTATGGTGACGTATATAAGGCAACTGAAATGCGCGTTCCCAAGGGTAAGGCGGAAATAGTGTTTACCGATGAAAACGGCGTTGAAACTCGCGAAACGGTGTACGAATTTGAGTGTGACGGCGTGTTCCAAGGTCAATACAACAAGGATAGCTCAATAAAATCCTTTGCTCGCTCGTGCTTTAACTACGCGGTTGATAAAAAGCAAAGTTTATGGTTTTCAACTAAAGATACCATTTCCAAAAAGTACGACCAAACTTTCAAACTTATCTTTGAAGAAATTTACGAAACTGAGTACAAGGCGAAATTTGAAGAGCTTGGCATAGAGTATTTCTACACTTTAATTGACGATGCGGTTGCGAGGGTAATTCGTAGTAAAGGCGGTTTTATCTGGGCGCTTAAAAACTACGATGGTGACGTTATGAGCGATATGGTTTCCACCGCGTTTGGCTCGCTTGCTATGATGACTTCCGTTCTCGTTTCTCCTGACGGTAATTTTGAGTACGAGGCAGCTCACGGCACGGTTACTCGCCATTACTACAAGTACTTAAAAGGCGAAAAGACGTCAACTAACCCCATGGCTACCATTTACGCATGGACGGGAGCGCTCAAAAAACGCGGTGAACTCGATAATCTTCCCGACCTTATCGCGTTTGGCGAAAAGCTTGAAAAGGCTTGCATTGAAACGCTTATGAGCGGTGTTATGACTAAAGACCTCGTTAATTTGACGGACGGCTCGGTCGAGGTTAAGCCTGTCTTAACGAGCGAATTTATTAGTGAAATTAGAAAAAATTTAGAGGCAATTTTATAATAAAATGTAAAAAAAAGAACTCGCTAAACAGCGAGTTCTTTTTAATTTGTTTAATTATTCGGTAACGTAGTTATCAAAGTAGCCTTGGATAAATACGATAGGCGTACCCTTGTCACCAGAACCGGAGGTTAAGTCACAAAGTGAGCCTATAAGGTCGGTAAGACGGCGAGGAGTAGTTCCCTCACTTATCATATTACCAACGAGGTTTGCCTCTTTTTGCTGAATTTTTTCACCGATTGCCTTTTTAAGCTCATCGCCCTTTAAGTCTGCAAAGTCGTTATCGGCAAGGTATTTAAGCTTGAGTTCGTTAGGAGTTCCCTCTAAACCCTTAGTGTAAGCAGGGGAAACAACGGGGTCTGCAAGTTCCCAAATTTTACCAACGGGGTCTTTAAACGCGCCGTCACCGTAAACCATAACTTCAACCTTTTTACCCGTTTTTTCAAACACGAGCGCTTGAATATCTTCAACGAGCTTTTGGCAGTCTCTCGGGAAAAGTTTAATGGTATCTTCCGTCGCCTTGTTAGAGCCAAGTAAGCCGTACTGTTCGTTGTATCCACAGCCGTTTATGCTTGCGTTTAAAATCTCATCCATTCCGTAAACCTTTTCAGCACCGGATTTTAAGAGTAAACGCTTAGTTCTGAAACGAGTGTGAATATCGCAGTTAAGAACGTTTTTGGTGTATTTTAAAATTGCTCTGGGGTCGTTTGCAAAGATAATTTCGCACTCAGCGCCTTGCTCGCGGATAAGCTCGCCGTAATACTCAACGTAGTCAACGCCAGTAAAGCGGTGCTTAGAATATCCAAAGAGTTCGCGGTACTTTTCAAGTGACAAAACGTCTTTATACGGGTCAACGCCCTTTTCGTCAAGCATATCGAGGGTAACTAAGTGATTGCCAACCTCGTCAGACGGATAAGAGAGCATTAAAACGATTTTCTTTGCGCCCTTTGCCATGCCTTTTAAGCAAACAGAAAAGCGGTTACGGCTAAGAATGGGGAAGATAACGCCAACCGTTTCACCACCGAATTTAGCTTTAACGTCACTTGCGATATCGTCAACCGATACGTAGTTGCCTTGTGCTCTTGCAACGATGGATTCGGTCATGGCGATAATATCACGGTCACGAACGGAAAAACCGTCTTCCTTAGCTGCGCTAAGTATTGAATCGGTTACGATTTGAACTAAATCATCACCACTTCTTATAATCGGTGCGCGAACGCCTCTTGAAATCGTTCCAACCATACGGCTCATAAATAAATCTCCTTTCGTTTTCCTTAGAATTTATCTCTCACAGAAAACACACGTTATATTATAATGCAAACGCATATAATTTGTAAATTATTTTGAGATAAAAAATTTATATTTTTTAAAAAAACAAAAAAAGAACGGCGGATTGCCGTTCTTTTAAAAGTTTAGATTACCCTTACTTTAATAACGCCTTCGATTGCGTTGAGTGCGGATACAATTTCGCCGGTAAACTCGTTTACGTCTATCATAGAGTAAGCGTAGTCGCCACGGCTGGCGTTGATAAAGTTTTCAATATTGACGTGCTTTTCGCCAAGAACGCCCGAAAACTGCGCTATCATATTAGTTTTGTTTAAGTGGCAAATGGTAATTCTATGAGCGGTAGTTCTGGGTGCGGAACATCTGGGGTAGTTAACGCTGTTGTTGATGTTGCCGTTTTCAATAAAGTCCTTAAGCTCTTTTGCTGCCATAACTGCACAGTTATCTTCAGCCTCGGGGGTTGATGCGCCAAGGTGGGGAGTGAGAACTACGTTCTCTTCACCGATAAGCTCTTCCGAGGGGAAATCGCAGAAATATCTTCCAACTTTACCAGATTTGATTGCCGATAAAATTGCTTGATTGTCAACGAGTTCACCACGCGCGCAGTTGATAATAACAACTCCGTCTTTCATTTCGGAAATCTTAGCCTCGCTAATCATTTTATCGTTGTCCTTAGTATATGGAACGTGAATAGTTATGTAATCGCAAGTTTTGTAAAGCTCGTCGATATCGTTAGTTATTTCAACCGCTCTTGATAAGTGGAGAGCGTTGATAACTGAAAGGTAGGGGTCGTAGCCTAAAACTTCCATTCCGAGCGAGATTGCGGAGTTTGCAACCTTGTAACCGATTGCACCAAGACCGATAACGCCGAGTTTTTTGCCTAAAATCTCCCTGCCAACGAACGCCTTTTTGCCCTTTTCAACTTGCTTTCCGATATTTTCAGTTCCCTTTAAGGTTTTAACCCATTCGATAGCGGGAACGATTTTTCTCGAGCCTAATAAAAGTGCGGATAATACGAGTTCATTAACGGCGTTTGCGTTTGCACCTGGGGTGTTGAAAACAACTACGCCTTGTTGAGCGTATTTATCGCAGGGGATATTGTTAACGCCTGCGCCAGCCCTTGCAACTGCTAAAACGCTTTCTGGGAGGTCGTATTCGTGCATATCAAAACTTCTAACGATAGCACCTACGGGGTTTTCAGTCGTTTCTTTAACCTTGTAATTTTCACCGAGCACGTCGTTTACGAGCGGGCTTACGGGATTAAGTCTTAAAATGTCCATCACTTGTTCTCCAACTCAAATTTCTTCATAAATTCTATAAGCGCTTTAACGCCTTCAACGGGCATAGCGTTGTAAATACTTGCTCTCATACCACCTACGAGCCTGTGACCCTTTAAGGAAACGAAACCGTTTGCGGTTGCCTCTTTAACAAACTTTGCGTCAAGCTCTTCGCTACCAGTTACGAAAGGAACGTTCATAATAGAACGGTCAGCAACGTTAACGTAGTTTTTGTAAAGGGAAGAATTGTCGATAAAGTCGTATAAAAGCCCTGCTTTATACTCGTTAATTTCTTGAATAGCCTTTACGCCACCAAGCTTTTTAAGCCATCTAAATACAAGCATTGAAATATAGATAGAAAAGCACGGAGGGGTATTGTACAAACTATCGTTCTTAGCTTGAACTGCGTAGTTGAGCATAGTGGGGCAGGAGGGAAGAGCCTTGCCGAGAAGGTCCTTTCTCACGATAACTATTGTAACGCCTGCAGGAGCAATGTTCTTTTGTGCACCGGCATAGATTACGCCAAACTTAGTTACGTCAACCTCTTCACTTAAGATATTCGAACTCATATCCGCAACGAGCGGAGCGGTAGTCTTTGGGAATTTAGTGTATCTCGAGCCGAAAATGGTGTTGTTAGAAGTGATGTGAACGTAGTCAGCATCGCTTGAAAACTCAATCTTGTCAACGTCGGGGATATACGTAAAGTTCTTGTCCTTAGACGACGCTACGATTTTAGCTTCGCCAAACTTAGCGCCTTCTTCTTGCGCCTTGCCAGCAAAGTTGCCCGTTACTATGTAGTCGGCTTTTCCATTACTCATAAGGTTTAAAGGAACTGCGGCAAACTGTTGTGACGCACCGCCTTGAACGAATAAAACGGCGTACTCTTCAGGGATATTCATAAGTTCGCGAAGAAGAGCGTTAGCCTCATCGTTAACAGCCATAAAGGTCTTAGTTCTATGGCTCATTTCGGTGATGCTCATACCGGAATTGTTAAAGTCAAGCATTTCAGCTTGAGCTTGCTTTAATACGTCGAGCGGGAGCGTAGAAGGACCTGCCGAAAAATTATAAACTCTACTCATAATATTTCTCCTTTAAAATGGTTATTTAACACTAAATAAAAGTTTTGCGTACGACGGATACGGCCAGTATTTTTCATCAGTTAACGTTTCAGCCTTATCCGATGCCGATCTAAGCTCTTCCATGCACGGCAAAATCTCGTCCTTTATAAAGAATGCAAGTTCTTTACTGTCAACGATAGCCGTTGATTTTTCAACGAGGTGCTCAAGCTTTTCAGAATATGCAAAAACCTTATCGCTGAGCGAGGAAAGAGTGTTTGCAAGCGTGAGCTCGGTGTTTGCGCTAATGCCGGTGTTTCCCTTTAATACGGCTGTACCTAAAACGTCTTTCACGTAATTGTTGATTGCAGGGTAGATATTCTTCTTAGCCATGTCAATCATAGTGAGAGCCTCGATTTTAACTATTCTTGAATAGTTATCGAGCATAACCTTTTCAATAGCGTGGAGCTCGGTGTAGGATAAAACCTTGTGTTTTGCAAAGAGTTCAACGTTCTTGTCAAGCGTGTAGGAAACTACAGCCTCGGGAGTAGTCTTAAGGTTTTTAAGTCCGCGAGCCTTAGCCTCTTCAACCCACTCGTCAGAGTAGTTGTTGCCGTTAAATATAATTCTCTCGTGATTTTTAACGGTGTCCGCAACGATTTTGTGTGCCGTTTCGGTAACGTTCTTGCTGTTTTCAAGCTCCTTTGCAAAGAGGTCTAAACTCTCGGCAACCGCCGTGTTTAAAACTACGTTACAGTCCGCAATAGAATCGTTTGAGCCTACCATACGGAACTCGAACTTGTTACCCGTAAACGCCAAGGGCGAAGTTCTATTTCTATCAGTCGCGTCCTTGGGAAGAGGGGGAAGAATTTTAGCGCCGAGGCGCATAACCGTTTTGTCTGCGTGATAAGTGTCGTTATTGATAAACGCCTTTAACGCTCCGAGCAAATCGTCGCCTAAAAATACTGAAATTATAGCAGGTGGAGCCTCGTGTGCGCCTAAGCGGTGGTCGTTGCCAGCGCTCGCTACAGACGCTCTTAAAATATCTTGATAATCGTCCGCCGCCTTTAATACTGCGGATAAGAAAAGTAAAAACTGTAAGTTTTCAGCAGGGGTTTCACCGGGGTCTAAAAGGTTTACTCCGCTATCGGTTACGAGTGACCAGTTGTTGTGCTTGCCCGAACCGTTAACGCCTTTGAACGGCTTTTCCGCAAGAAGACACACAAGCCCGTGGCGCTCGGCAATCTTCTTCATAAGCTCCATAGTAATTTGGTTGTGGTCGGTAGCCGTGTTTACAAAGGTGAATACGGGCGCGAGCTCGTGCTGAGCGGGCGCAGCCTCGTTGTGCTCCGTCTTTGCCAAAACGCCGAGTTTCCAAAGCTCGCGGTTTAAACTTTCCATAAACGACTTAACTCTGGGTTTAATTGCTCCAAAGTAATGGTCGCCAAGCTCTTGACCTTTGGGTGCGTTTGCGCCGAATAAAGTTCTACCGGTAAATACGAGGTCTTCTCTCTTTAACGCAGTTTCTCTATCGATAAGGAAATATTCTTGCTCAGCACCTACCGTTACGTGAACGCTCTTAACGTCCTCCTTTCCAAGCAAGTGCAAAACTTTAACCGCTTTTTTATTAAGCGTTTCAAGCGAGCGGATAAGCGGAGTTTTCTTATCCAGCGCCTCACCGCTGAACGAGCAAAACGCCGTGGGAATACACAAAGTATTGTCTTTTATAAACGCGTAAGAAGAGGGGTCCCAAGCGGTGTAGCCTCTCGCCTCGAACGTTTCGCGAATACCGCCGTTGGGGAAAGACGATGCGTCAGGCTCGCCCTTGATAAGCGCCTTTCCGCTAAACTCCATAATAACTCCACCGCCTTTAACGGGGGCAATAAAACTGTCGTGCTTTTCGGCGGTGATACCCGTCATGGGTTGGAACCAGTGGGTATAGTGCGTTGCACCCTTGGAAATAGCCCAGTCCTTCATCGCGTCCGCTACCTCTTGAGCAACGGCAAAATCGAGCGGTTCATTTTCGTTAACCGCCTTTTTGAGCGAACGGTACACTTCGGGCGATAAAGCCGCCTTCATTGCCTTTTCGTTAAATACGTTTTCCGCAAATATTTCGGGAATACTCATCCTAACCTCGTAAGTAAAATAAAATTACTTTT
>JAFQEV010000024.1 GCA_017398825.1 Clostridia bacterium | reverse complement strand
TATACGTTAGCGGCAAAGATTGCGCCTTTTAACGCACTTGCAGTAACGGTGGGAGCGAGGAATAAACCTTGGTAAATTCTCGGCAATACACCGAGCGTTGCGCCTACCTCGTGCCCAAGACCTGGCGCAGTTAAACGGAAACCACACCTATCTATTAAATCTTTTCTACCAACGATGTATCCGCCGATGGGAGCAAGACCGCCACCCGGGTTTTTAATGAGTGAGCCAACGGTCATATCAGCGCCAACCTCACTCGGCTCTATAGTTTGCGTAAATTCACCGTAGCAGTTATCTACCATAACTATAACGTCGGGCTTTATATCTTTTACGAACTTTATAAGCTCGCCTATCTGCTCTACCGAGAAGGTAGGACGGGTTTGATAGCCCTTTGAGCGCTGAATAGCAACCATTTTAGTTTTTTCATTGATTGCCTTTTTGATGTTTTCGTAATCGATACCGCCGTTTTCAAGCAAATCTACCTGACGATAGGAAACGCCGTATTCTTTGAGCGAACACTTGCTTTCCCTTATTCCTATAACCTCTTCTAAGGTATCGTAGGGCTTTCCTGCAGGAGCTAAGAGCTCGTCACCAGGGAGTAAATTTGCTGAAAGCGCAATTGTCAACGCGTGAGTACCACAAGTTATCTGAGGGCGAACGAGGGCGCTTTCCGTTTTAAAAACGTCAGCGTAAACCCTTTCGAGTTTATCCCTACCTATATCGTCGTAACCGTAACCAGTAGACGATTGCATGCAAGCCGTATCTACCCTATTTTTTTGAAAGGCGTATAAAACCTTTGCCTGATTGTAAAAAGCAATTTCATCAATCTTTTCAAATCTCTCTTTGAGAGATTTTTCGATAAGGCCACCATAGTCTACCACTGCTTCGGTGATTGAGAGATTACAATAAAGTTGATAGTCCATAAAAAGCCTCCTTAAAAATTTAATAATTTGCGAAAATCATTCGCCTCTCTCGGTGATTAGCAATGCCTCTCCCGATTTTATCTCTATAATTAGCGATGAGCCCGTCGCCTCGTTTGAAAGGGTGAGCGTTTCGCCTTTTTTTGCCGTTAAATTATCAAGCGGATACTTAAGCCCGCTACTCCCTATAAAGCTAACCTCGCTCGAATAGGGCAAAACGGATACGAAACCGCCATCTTTACACTTAATCGGGGTAAAGTTATCGGCTGAGGATATAAGTTCAACTACTTGTGTTGAGTTTATAAGCCTTGCCTTTACTCCCCTGTCTTTACATTTTTTCAAAAGTGAAATATTAAACAACTCGTGGTCTATTCTTCCGCCCGTACAAAAATACCCGTCTATCTCGGAGGCGTTTAAGGAAATTGCCTTGTCAATCGCCAGCTCTAAATCGGATAAATCCTTTTCTTTTGGGAAAACCTCAGCCCCGTCCGGAACGAAACCCAAGCTATCGAAATCGCCGAGCACAAAACTTGGTGAAAGACCTAAATTGCGCGCATAAAGATAACCTTTATCCGCACAAATCAAAAGGGTGTAATCTTCAATCTTAACGTTTTCAAAAGGACCGCCTGAAAAAATAGCTACTTTCATTGCTTATCCCCCTCGATGTAAGTTCTTCTAAGCTGACCGCAAGCACCTTCTATATCCGCACCGAAAAGTCTTCTCACGGTTGCTGAAAGCCCACCTTTTACGAGCTTATCGGCAAACTTATAAGCCGATTTATCGTCAGTTGCTTTTAAGCCGTTTTCCTTAACCTCGTTAAGTCTAATAATATTTACGTGGCAAGGGCGATGCTTTAATAGCCTAATAAGCTCTTGCAAGCACTCTTCCGTATCGTTAACGCCTTTAACTAAGGAATATTCAAAGATAAATCGCCTGCCCGTCTTTTCAAAATAATTATCGCAAGCGGATAAAATTTGCTCTACCGAATATGCCTTTGCTATGGGCATAAGCTCGGCACGCTTATCGTTTATCGGGTTGTGGAGTGATACGGTTAAGTTAAGTGGTAAACCCTCGTTTGCAAACCTAATCATTTCGGGGACTAAACCGCAAGTTGATAAACTTACGTTTCTCATGCTCACGTTAAGCCCGTTTTTATCGGATAAAAGCCTTAGAAAATCAACTACGTTATCGTAATTGTCAAAAGGTTCGCCACTACCCATTAAAACGAGGTTGGTAACCGCCCTTTTATCGAGCGTTCCACCGTTTATTCTATTGACTACGGCAACGGTCGCAAGCATTTCGCCAGCGGTGAGATTTCTAACAAGCCCACCTATTCCCGATGCGCAAAACTTACAGCCCATTCTACAGCCAACCTGCGTCGATAAGCATTGAGTATTGCCGTATGAATTTTTCATAAATACGCCCTCTATAACGTTGCCGTCGTATAAGGCGAGTAGATACTTTTCAGTCCCGTCTTTCGAAACCAGCTTTTTTATAATTTTAACGGGCTCGTCAACGTACTCTTCAAGTAGCCTTTGGCGAAGGGTTTGGGATAAATCCGTCATCTCGGAAATCGCCCTACCGCTTTGCATTGAACGAAAAATTTGCCCAGCGCGAAAAGCCTTCTCTCCGAGAGAAGAAATTAATTCTTTAAGCTTTTCTAAGGGCAAATCTTGAAGTATTTTCATAATCTTTTTATCTTGCAAGCGTAAAAGCCTGCACCTTGTGAAACGTGAGGTAAAAACTGCAAACCATACTCGGTTTTTATACAGTTTAACTCAGAATTTAAATTTTCAATGGTATAACCCGAATTTTCTTTTAAAAACTCAGCGATAACCAAGTCGTTTTCTTCACTTAATACCGAGCAAGTGGAGTAAATTAATTCTCCGCCTTTTTTAACGTAGCGAGATGCGTTTTTAAGTATTTTCAACTGGAGCTTTGAAAGCTCTAAAATATCGTTATCCGTGCGGTTGAGCTTAATATCCGGGTTATCTTTCATAACGCCTGAACCCGAGCACACAACGTCACAAAGCACGGTGTCAAACCTACTGTCAAACGCCTCGTCGTAAACGGTTGCGTCTTTCACTATTGCATTTACGTTTGGCTTATTCATTCGCGTTGCGTAAGATTTGATAAGCTCTACCCTATGCTCGTGAATATCACATGCTGTAACCGTTTTGTATATTGAGGAAAGTTTTACTGCCTTTCCACCAGGAGCGGAGCAACAGTCTAAAAGGGAATCCCCTCCTAAAGCCAAGGCGCAAATTGCCCTTGAACCTATCGATTGAAAGGTGTATACGCCATCGTAAAAATCACCGCTTAGAGTAAACTTTTCAACTTCGAAAGTATCTAAGTAAGGGGTTTTATAATACTTAACGTTGTTTTCTTCTAAGTATTTTAATCCGTCAACCCCGTCGTTAAACCTAATAAAAGTTCTCTCTTTATCGTAGGCTAAAAACTCTTTCGTCACATCTAAGCCGTAAGAGTTTATTAACTTTTTCACAATAAACTCGGGGCAAGAATAATTAATAGATAGCGCAAAAATTCCATTGCCCTGAGGAATTTCACACCCCTCTCTAACGTATCTGCGAAGAACTGCGTTTAAAAAGCCTGAAACGCCCTGCTTGCCAAGTTTTTTGCAAAGTTCAACCAAGGTATCGGTTACCAAATGCGGTGGCGTGCCGAGATATTTAAGGGAATATATACCTATCTTTAGCAACGTTTTTACCGCCAGCTTTGGAGCTTTTTGGCAAAACTTTGAAATTATGAAGTTGAGCGTAATATCCTTATCCAAAACGCCGTAGCAAATTTTCGTTACCCTCGCCTTGTTTAAAGGCTCAACTTGAGTGTTTAATAACGCCTGCTTTATAAAAGAGCCTTTTGAATATACTTTGGATAAAACGTTATACGCATCGTAGTATGTAACAAGCATAATTAAAACTTATATCCAAGGGGTATTTTGCGCCCGAGCAAAAATTCCTTTGCACTCATACGCCTACCACCCTCTAACTGAATTTCCTCTAAAACTATCGAGCCGTTGCCAGTCGCTACGGTAATTCCACCGTCAATAGATAAAACTTCGCCCGCCACCCCGTTTGTACTCGACACGCTCGCTTTATATACCTTCAAAGTCTTTCCGTCGTACTTAGTAAAAGCAACGGGCCAAGGGTTTAAACCTCTAATTAGGTTTTTAATCTCTATTGCCGGCTTTGTAAAGTCAATGAGCCCGTCTTCTTTTTTAAGCATTTTCACGTGAGTTGCTTTCTCGTGGTCTTGCGGAACGGGGATAATCTCTCCAGCCTCTATTTTATCAAGCGCGGTAACGATTGTTTCCGCTCCTAATATCGAAAGGCGGTCAAACAACTCGCCAGCCGTTTCATCGGGGTTGATTAAAAGCTCTTTTTGCATCAAAATATCGCCAGCATCAACCTCTAAACCCGTTTGCATTACGGTGACCCCTGTAACCTCGTCACCATTAATAACGGAGTACTGAATAGGTGCTGAACCGCGGTATTTGGGAAGAAGGGAGGCGTGCACGTTGATAACACCGTGCTTTGCGATATCTAAAATTTCTTGAGATAGTATTTGACCGAAAGCACAAGTAACCATAATATCGGGGCTAAGCGCCTTTAAGTCCTCTACTCCCTCAAGCCTTATTTTTTCGTACGACAAAACTCTGAGCCCAAGCTCTTGGGCACAGGTCTTTACTGCACAGGGCGTTATTATCGCCTTTCTGCCGAACGGTCTGTCAGGCTGAGTGACTACCGCAAGTATTTGGTGTTTTGACCCGTTTATTGCCTTAAGTACGGGTACTGCGAAATCGGGTGTTCCTAAAAAAACTATTTTCATTAGCGGTTGCTCGCTTTTACGTTTTCAGCTTTGTCAATATACAAAAGGCCGTCCAAATGATCGTACTCGTGGCAAATTGCTCGTGCGGTAAAGCCCTCGGCTTTCAATTTGTACCACTCGCCGTTCCTGTCTTGATACTTTACGGTAACCTTGTACGGTCTTTTTACGTCACCTTGATAACCGGGGACCGAAAGGCAACCCTCTACCCCCGTTTGTTCTCCGCTTTGAGAGATTATTTGAGGATTGATAAATTCAATCACTCCGTCCCTTACACTCTCGCCGTCGATAACTATAAATATACGCCTTAAAACGCCTACTTGAACGGCGGCAAGCCCTGCACCGTCAGCCTTTACCAAGGTATCGTACATATCGTCTAATAACTGATGGGTCTTTTCACCGAAATCAGTTACCTCGAATGATTTTTTTCTTAATACTTCGTCGCCTTTCTCTACAATTTGTCTAATAGCCATAATACACCTTAACTCGTGCTCGACGGGTTGACCTCAAGATAGCATAAAACCTTTCTCGAGGTTAATCCGTTCGCAATTTTATAAAACTCGTTTTCTATCTCTTGATAGTTATCTTTAATCCTCGCTAAAATTTGGAAACGATACTTGTTCTTTATCTTTTTAACGGGGCTTTTCATCTTGTCAAAATAAATAAACGACGGCTGATACTCTGAATACACCTCGCGCGCCCTCTCAAACGCTGACTTTAAGGTGGAAATTGCCAAATCTTCCTCCTCGCTTTCCACCATTAGCCTTAAAATGTGGGAAAACGGAGGGAAATACGACGCCTTTCTCACCATGCACTCGCGCTTGAAAAAGTTTTCGTAATCGTAGCTGACGCTACTTTGTAACACGGGGTTTTTAGGAGAATAGGTTTGTAATACAACCTTACCGCTATCACCTGCTCTACCGCTACGCCCAGCCACTTGAGTAACAAGCTGAAAAGTTCTCTCGCCCGAGCGATAATCGGAAAAATACAAGCTCATATCCGCATCAAGTATGCCAACCAAAGTTACCGACGGAAAGTCATGCCCCTTAGCTACCATTTGCGTTCCGACTAAAATATCCGCTTTCTTTTCAGAAAACTCTTTAAGTATTTTAAAGTGCCCCTCTTTATTTTGCGTTGTATCGTTATCCATACGCAATATCTTTGCGCTTGGGAAAAGGGCTTGGAGTTCGGAAACTACTTTTTGCGTTCCCGTTCCGCTGTAATTTATGCTAACTGAGCCACACTCGGGGCACGCCGTTAGCATGTGATACTGAGAACCGCAAAAATGGCATTTCAAAACGTCTTCCGCCTTGTGATAATGCAAAGCCACGTCACAACTTAAACACTTTGCAACGTATCCGCATTCACGGCATATAACCTTTTGAGAATATCCCCTGCGGTTTAAAAATATTATTGCTTGATTTCCACTATCAAGCGTGTTTTTAAGTTCGGTTTTAAGCGCTACTGAAAAGGGTGAAATATTACCCCTCTTTACCTCTTCGCGCATGTCGGCAATTATTATCTCGGGAAGGGGCTTCCCGTTTACCCTCTCCTTCATTTCGGCAAGATTGTACTCGCCGTTTACCGCCTTTAAATAACTTTCAACCTTTGGCGTTGCGCTACCTAAAACGAGCTTTGCTCCCGACAGCTTGGCGCGCTCAAGAGCAATCTCCTCAGTGACGTATCTTGGGCTCGTTTCGCTCTCATAGCTTTGGTCGTGCTCCTCGTCGATAATGATAATGCCTAAATTTTCAAGCGGAGCAAATATAGCGCTACGAGCGCCTATCGCTATTACGGCCTCTCCACTTCTAAGCCTCCACCACTCGTCGAACTTCTCACCTGCAGACAGCCCGCTGTGTAGTATCGCGCACTTATCGCCAAAGCGCGAACGTAGCCTTGAAAAAGTTTGAGGGGTTAGCGATATTTCAGGAACGAGCATTATAGCCGTTTTTCCGCTATCTATAACGCTTTCTATAAGCTGGAGATAAACCTCAGTTTTACCGCTACCCGTAACGCCTTTTATAAGCGTTGGCTTATCGGAGTTTTTAACGGAATTAACCGCACTTTCTTGCTCACTCGTAAGTTTTACCCTTTGCCCGCCACCCGAAAGATTTTTATAAGGAGTTCTTAAAATCTTTTCTTCGCTAACTATTAAATACCCCTTGTTTTTAAGTGCGGTAACCGCCGAGGGAGAAAACGCCTCGTTAAGCTCCGACTGCTTAGTCTTGCCGTTGCCTTTTAAAAACTCTAAAACGGCGCGTTGCTTGTCCGCCCCCTTTTTGAGAGAGGAAAGCATTTCGCCAACCTCGATTTCAGCATTTAGCGATATGTAATTTGCAGTTTTAGACCTTACTTTGCCCTTGCGCATTTCGCTCGGCAAAAATAGCCTTAACACACTCGCCATTGACGAGTGATACTTGTTCTTAATATACTCGGCAAGGCGCAAATTGTCTTCAGTTAAGGCAGGCACGTCGTCAACAACTCGGATAATCGGCTTTAACTTATCCTCGGGATAATCCGAAAAGTCGGAAATATCAATGACAAAGCCCTCAGTTTTAAACCTGCCGAACGGCACGATAACACGGCTACCCTTGGTCGCCCCAGAGTAGCCTAACTTGTAATCGAATATCTTATCAAGTTCAGAAGTGGCTATATCCACTATAACCTTTGCTATCATACCTACCTAAAAATTTTGCCTATAAAGGCAAAGTTTACGCAAAAAAATAATCGGCAAGTTAGTAAAACGTGCCGATTAAGAGCATTATTAACCGTTAACGGTAGTGATTTTACCGTTATAAATTTCGATCGCTGCGGCGGTAAGAGGTTTTTTATTATCTAACACCGCGGTGCTACCTTGAGTTTTTGCTATATCTATAAGTTGCCTTGCACGCTTTGCTGCTACTACGCATAAAACGTACTTCGAGCCATTGTACTTTTCACCTAAATTTTCAATCAATACGTCAATTGCCGGTTCGTTAATCATTATGTATTCTCCTTATTCTACGTTTTGAATTTGTTCGCGTATTTTTTCTATCTCGCACTTTAACTTAAGCGCATTGTCCGTAACCGTAATATCGTTAGCCTTAGAGCAAACGGTGTTGGACTCGCGGTTGAATTCTTGAACTAAAAAGTCAAGTTTTTTACCTACCTCTCCAGCCTGCTCGCAAATCTTTCTAAACTGTGAAATGTGAGAGTAAAGCCTCGTAATTTCCTCGTCTATATTCGATTTATCTGCAAATAGCGCAACTTCTTGAAGTAACCTACCCTCGTCAAAGTCCTTCCCCTCTAAAACGGTGGCAACCCTTTCGAGTATCTTCTCGTGATATTCCTTAGCAACGAGAGGCGCACGCTCTTTGATTATACCAACGGTCTCTTCAATAACCGCCACCCTTGCAAGCATATCTAACTTTAACTTTTCACCCTCGTATAAACGCATCGCGTCCAAACTCTCGCAAGCCTTGGAAAGCGTGTCAGTCAAAATAGGAGTGATTTCCTCCAAATCAACCGTTTCTTGCGATGCATGCAACACGTCCTGCGTTTTCATGAGCGACGTAATCGTAAAATCGTTCTTTAAGGACGGGAACTTCTTTTTAAGCTCTTTTGCAACGGCTACGTAGGAAGATGCTAAGTTATAGTCAACCTCCATTGCCGAGGCCGAGCTTGACTGCTTAAAATAGTTAACGTAAACGTCAACCTTACCCCTCGACAAATGCTTTTGAATAGTTGAACGCATCACGTCTTGCAACGCGGTGAACGCGCGGGGGCACTTGTACGAAAGGTCTAAGAATCTGTTATTTACACTTTTAATTTCCACGGTGAGCGAAATGCCGTTATTATTGTATTCCGCCTTGCCGTATCCTGTCATGCTTTTCATAATAATATGATTATATCATATTTTTTTTGAAATGTAAATAGTTTGAACTACTTAATCATATCAAAAAACTCGTTTTCATCAATAATTTTTATGCCGAGCGCCCTCGCTTTATCAAGCTTTGAGCCAGCCTCTTCACCAGCTAAAACAACCGTGGTGAGCTTTGATACCGAGCTCATCACCTCACCGCCGTTTTGTTCAATTAGCTTTCCAGCCTCCGAACGCTTTAAGGTGGGGAGCGTTCCCGTTAAAACGAATTTTTGCCCGAAAAGCTTACTGCCAACCGACGTTTCTTGCGCCTCGAACGTAATGCCGAGAGATAAAAGTTTATCGATTTCTATAACGTTTTCTTCATTTTCAAAATACTCGGATATCGCGTTTGCAGTAACCTCGCCTATATCCTTTACCGCGGAAAGCTCGAGATAGGTTGCATTTTTAATACCCTCTAAACTCTTAAACGCCTTGACTAAATCTTTAGCGGTCTTTTTCCCAACGCCGTCTATACCCAAAGCATAGATAAAGGACGGAAGATTTGCCTTTTTGGAGTTTTCAATCGCGTTTAGAACGTTTTGAGATTTTTTAAGCTTAAAGCCCTCTAAGGATAAAAGTTGTTCCCCGGTTAAATTGTATAAATCGGAAAATTTAGAAACGCCAAAGCTATCGTATAATACGCCTGCGGTCATTTCGGAAAACCCGTCTATATTCATAGCGTCTTTCGAGGCAAAGTGAGTGAGCGCACCAACTACCCTCGGCTTGCAGTTTTCGTTAACGCAAAAGATGTTTGCGCCGTCTTCTACAAGCTCGGTTTTACAGTAGGGGCAAACGGTGGGTTTTTCAACCTCGGTTGCCGTTTCGGGAATAAAGGTCGAGCCCAAAATTTCGGGAATAACGTCGTTACTTCTCCTGATTAACACGCGACTTCCTATCTTTACGTTTTTGCGAAGAATATCGCCGTAGTTATTAAGAGTTGCCTTTCTAACGGTTGCACCGCCAAGATCTACCGGTTCAACTATTCCAAGCGGAGTGAGTTTACCCGTTCTTCCAACCTGCCATATAACGCTGTTAACGGTGGTGGTAACCTCTTCCGCCTCGAACTTATACGCAAGCGCCCAACGCGGAAATTTCTCGGTAAAACCGAGAGTGTCACGAAGGGAAATATCGTTGACTTTTATAACCGCACCGTCGGTTAAATAATCTATATTTTTGCGCTTTTCTTCGATGATTTTTAAAGTTTTTTCAATGCCGTCAAGCGACGAGGTTACAGTTAAAAAGTCATAGACTTTAAAGCCGTGTTTCTTCAAAAAATCAAAATGCTCAACTTGAGTTTTAAACTCGCCGTCACTTAAGTAATTTACATTGTAAAATAATATTTCCGGCTTGCGCTTTTCAGTTTCTTTAGGGTCTAAATTCCTTATCGCCCCGGCAACTGCATTGCGCGCGTTTTTGAGAGGCTCAACAGCCGTTTCGTTGTATTTTTGCAAGGTTGAAAGCTTTATCACAGCCTCGCCTTGAACCTCGCAAACACCCTTGTAGTCAATGGTTAAAGGGAAGGTTTTTATGGTTAAAACTTGGCTTGTAACGTCTTCCCCAACAACGCCGTTACCGCGCGTTGTAGCGCGAGTGAACTTGCCGTTTTCATAGGTTAAACAAATAGTCAAACCGTCGTACTTAAACTCAACGGTATACTCAGGGGAAACGCCGGTTAACTTTTCAACTCTATCGGTAAACGCCTTTACCTCTTCAATGGTAACGCCCTTATCCAAGCTATATAACCTGTTAATGTGCTCGTGCTTTTTAAACTCGGAAATAGGCTCGCCACCCACCCTCTTAGTCGGAGAGTTTTCAAGCACTATCCCCGTTTGCTTTTCAAGCTTTAAAAGCTCGTCGTACAAACGGTCGTACTCCCCGTCGGAAACGGTGGGGTTATCTAAAACGTAGTACTCGTATGCGTATTTATTTAAAATATCAACAAGTTCTCTCATTCTACTCATTTTAAAATCTCCATAGGTGCGTATTTTGCAGATAGTTCTTTAATTCCTAGCCCGTTAAACGCCACCGAAACGATTAGATTATCCCCACTATTTTTAG
>JAFQEV010000023.1 GCA_017398825.1 Clostridia bacterium | reverse complement strand
CCGACGGTGAGCTTGCCGATATCGTTTCCAAGGAATTCGACCTTCGCCCCTATTCAATCATCAAAACGCTCGGGCTTAGAGCGCCTATTTATAAAAAGACGGCGTCTTACGGTCATTTCGGCAGAAGTGAATTCCCGTGGGAAAAGCTCGATAGGGTAGACGACCTTAAAAAATATTTAAAGTAAAAAACAATGAAAGCGATTGAAATTCAAAACGTTTCCTTTAGCTATGGGGAAAACGGGAATAGCGTAATTAAAAATCTTTCCTTGTCTGTTGACAAGGGGGATTTTTTGTGTGTGCTTGGAGAAAACGGAAGTGGCAAATCTACGCTTTCTCGCCTTATAAACGGGCTTTTAACGCCAACCGAGGGTAGCGTTAAGGTTTTCGGGCTTGACACGGCTGATAAAAAATCGCTTATCGATATAAGAAAAAAAGTGGGTATGGTATTCCAAAACCCTGACAATCAAATGGTGGCCACCATCGTTGAGGACGACGTTGCCTTTGCGCCCGAAAATTTAGGCGTTCCTTCCGAGGAAATTGCAAAGCGCATAGACTTTGCGCTCGATAGCGTAAATATGCAAAAGTACAGGTTTTCAGCAGGTCAACGCTTGAGTGGTGGGCAAAAGCAGAGGGTAGCTATTGCGGGTGCACTTGCCGTGATGCCCGAGATTTTGATACTCGACGAATCCACCTCTATGCTCGACCCCTTAGGTCGTGAAGAGGTGTTGAGCGTTGTTAAAAAACTCAACGAAAACGGAATGACCGTTATTTCAATCACTCATTATATGGACGAGGTTGTGAATGCCAACAAAGTGGCCGTGTTGTCTGACGGCAGGCTGGTTATGCAGGGCACTCCTGCGGAGATTTTCAAGCGTCAAGAGGAAATCAAGTCGTACGGGCTGGACGTTCCGAGGGCTACGAAAATTGCAAACGCCTTAAAGGAAAACGGCGTTGATATAGCTGACGGCGTTTTAACGGCTGAAGGTTTAGCGGAGGAATTATGCAAATTATTTCAAAAGGCTTAACCTACACTTACAATAAAAAATCCGAATTTAAAAAAACTGCGCTAAACGGTGTTGACTTGAGCATTAACGAGGGTGAGTTTTTCGGCATAGTTGGCGAAACGGGTAGTGGGAAATCCACCTTTATTCAACATTTAAACGGCTTAATTCCCGTTCAAAACGGCGAGCTCACCGTTGGCGATTTCAATCTTTCGCCCAAGGATAAAAAGGAAAAAAAGGCGCTTAAAAAGCGCTTTAAAGAGCTTAGGTCCAAGGTGGGTATGGTATTTCAATACCCCGAGTATCAGCTGTTTGCTGAAACCGTTTACGAGGACGTTGCTTTCGGCGTTAAAAACTTTCACCCCGAACTTTCCGAGAGCGAGGTTGAAACTAAGGTTAAAAAGGCGATAGAAACGGTTGGGCTTAACTACGAAGAGGTAAAAGGCAAATCCCCGTTCGATTTATCGGGCGGTCAAAAACGCAGGGTGGCGATTGCGGGAATACTCGTTTCCGAGCCTGAAATTCTCGTGCTTGACGAGCCCGTTGCAGGGCTTGACCCGATAGGCAAAAAACGCCTTATGAGTTTACTTCATACCTTGCACGACACGGGAGTTGTAAAGACCATAATCATCGTTTCACACGATATGGACGAGATTTCCGAGAACGTTTCAAGGGTGGCGCTGTTCTCTCAGGGAAGAGCGGTTAAAGTGTGTACGCCAAAGGAGCTCTTCCTATCCGGTGACGATGCGGTTAAAAGGCTTGGATTACCCGTAACAGCGTACGTTGAGGACAAGCTTTCGAAGATAGGAATTGAAATCAATTCAAATTTTAAAACTAAAGATTTTATCGATAAAGTTATTGAAAAATACAGGGAGATTAAAGGTTAAAGGAGTATGCTTTCCGATTTGACCTTCGGGCAGTATTACGAGGCGCAGTCCTTCGTTCACAGGCTTGACCCGAGATTGAAAATTTTATTGCTTATAGCGTTCGTGGTGTTCGTGTTCGTAGCAAATTCCTTCTACGGCTTGCTTTCGCTTGCGCTCTTTTTACTCCTTGCGATAATTTTTTCAAAAGTTCCCTTTATGCAAATGCTGAGAAGTTTAAAAGCGGTGCTGTTTATAATAATTTTCACCGTCGTTTTAAATATTTTCTTTTACAATTCCGAAACGGAAACGATCCTCTTTTGGATAATCACCAAAGAGGCGCTTATTTTCTCGGCGTTTATGGCGGTAAGGCTTATAACCTTAGTTATGGCGAGCGTACTTTTGACCTATACCACTACGCCCGTTGCCTTGACTGACGGAATAGAGAGTTTATTAAAGCCGTTAAAAATAATAAAATTTCCCGTGCACGAGATTGCCCTCGTTATGAGCATTGCATTGAGGTTTATTCCCATTCTTATGAACGAGGCGGATAGGATAATAATGGCGCAAAAGGCGCGCGGTGCGGATTTTGAGAGTGGAAATTTATTTAAAAAGGTCGGCGCTATGATACCCGTACTCATTCCCCTTTTAATCAGCGCGTTCCGCCGTGCAGAAGAGCTTGGCGACGCGATGGATAGTAGGTGCTATAGCTCCGCAGCTAAGAGGACTAAGTTTAAAAAACTCAAGCTCGGGTATAGAGATTTGGTTGCAACCGTCGTTTCCCTCATCGCATTCAGCGCGGTTATAGTTTTAAAAATCTACGGGGTGGCGGTGATATGAGAATACTACTGACAATCTCTTACGATGGAACTGATTTTTGCGGTTATCAAATTCAGCCTAACGGCAGGACTGTAGAGGAAACGCTAAACGTCGCGATTGAAAAGTTGACGGGCGAAAGCGTTAAATCGGTTGCGAGCGGAAGAACGGATAGTGGCGTTCACGCTCTTTCCCAAAAGGTGCATTTTGACACGGAGTTTAAAATTCCTCCCGAAAAGTTTGCAAACGCTTTAAATCCCTTGCTACCGCCTGACGTCAAGGTTATAAAGAGCCAAAAGGTATCTGATAGCTTTCACGTAAGGTATAGCGCAAAGAGAAAGACCTATCGCTATTCAATGGTGGTTGGCAATATTGAGCGTCCGCTTGAAACGAGGTACAAAACGCTAATTCCCACGATGCCCGATATCTCGTTGATGAAAGAGGGTGCAAAGCTTATAGAGGGCGAGCATGATTTTAAGTGCTTTTTAGCAAGTGGAAGTTCCGTAAAAGATACCGTGAGAACGGTTTATTCTATCAAAATAATAAAGAAGGGAAGAAATCTCGATTTTTACGTTACGGGCAACGGCTTTTTATACAATATGGTGCGTATGATAGCGGGCGCGCTCGTAGCGGTTGGAGAGAAAAGGCTTTCTTTAACCGAGCTTAAAGAGATAATTTTATCGGGAGATAGAAAAAACAAGGTAAAAACTATGCAGGCAAAGGGGTTGACCCTTTACAGCGTAATATATAAATAATATTTATAAAAACGGCGTGAATTTGCTTGACAAGCAGTCGTTTTTTATATAAAATAGTCAATGCGGTACTTGGTTTTACCCTTTGAATTAGCCCCTTAATCGGTAAAAATCGCGGTACTATTTAAGATTTTAAGGAGAAACATAATGAAAACTTTCATGGCAAAAGCCGGTCAAGTTGAAAGAAAGTGGTACGTTGTTGACGCAAGTGGTATGGCACTTGGTAGACTTGCATCTCAAGTAGCAGCAGTACTTAGAGGCAAAAACAAACCCACCTTTACCCCCAACGTAGACTGTGGCGACCACGTTATTGTTATAAATACTGATAAAGTTATCTTAACGGGTAAAAAACTCGATAAGAAGTTTTACACCTATCACACCGGTTACATCGGTGGTTTAAAGCAAATTCCTTACAGCAAGATGATGGCTGAAAAGTCTGACCTTGCAGTATACGAAGCAGTTAAGGGTATGCTTCCCAAGAACAGCCTTGGCAGAAAGATGCTCACTAAGCTTAGAGTATACAAGGGTGCAGAGCACAATCAACAAGCTCAAATGCCTGTTGAGTTAAAGCTCGGTAAGTAAGGAGGTAAATCATGGCTAAAGTATCAAGCAAAAAGAAACTTCAGTTCTGGGGAACAGGCAGAAGAAAAAAGGCAATTGCAAGAGTTAGACTTATTCCGGGTGGTGCAGGCAACATCGTTATCAACAAGAGAGGTATCGATGATTACTGTGATCTTGAAACGGTTAAGCTCATCATTAAACAGCCCCTCGTTTTAACTGACACTTTGACTAAGTACGACGTGTTTGTTAACGTAGTAGGCGGTGGTTTCACTGGTCAAGCTGGTGCAATCCGTCATGGTATTGCAAGAGCGCTCACCGTTGCTGAACCCGAACTTAGAGCTGCACTTAAGAAGGCAGGATTCTTAACGAGAGATCCGAGAATGAAGGAAAGAAAGAAATACGGTCTTAAAAAGGCTCGTCGCGCTCCTCAATTCTCCAAGCGTTAATTTCAAAATTATCGAAAACGATTGCATTTTTTGCAATCGTTTTTTTGTTGCTTTTTCATAAAATCCTTAAACTATTTTTGGTTTTTTGTTGAAATTAACCTTTTAATATGCTATAGTTATATAGAAAAATATTTTCTATATTGAAAAGGAGTTAATTATGGCTAAAACTATCAACAATAATCAGGAAAATATAAAAAACTGGCAGGACCAAAAATTTGGTATGTTTATTCACTGGGGTTTATACTCCAAGGGCGATATAGGCGAGTGGTCGATGTACTGTAAGCCTATAGACGTTGACGAATATGCCGAAAGGGCAAACGACTTTAAAGGCGAAAAGTTCAACGCTGAAGAGTGGGTGGAACTTGCTAAATCTGCCGGAATGAAATATATGGTTATGATAACCAAGCATCACGATGGTTTTTCCCTTTGGGATAGCAAGGCGTGCAAGGATAATCACACCTCTTTAAACTGCCCTGCAAAGCGTGACTTTGTTAAAGAGTTTACCGATGCTTGCCACAAGGGAGGCTTGCTTACCGGTTTATATTACTCTCCGCTCGACTGGCGTTTCCCTGGGTTCTTCTTCCCTCAAATGTACAAAAGGAGTGCAAACGAGCTTAGGGAACAGGCGCATAAACAGCTTGAAGAACTCACTACCAACTACGGTAGGATAGACCTTTTGTGGTATGACGGCGGTGAAGATTACTGGCTTGGTCACGGTATTCACATGCACAAATTTGGTAGACCTGCAGACTTTAAGACTAATCCTCAAGTAAAAGATTTCTGGGATATGGAAAGGCTTGACAGAATGATTAGAACTAACCAAAAGGGCATTATTTGTAACGACCGTATCGGCGATAAAACTTACGGCGACTATTTCGCTCCCGAAAAGAAGATAGGCGAGTATAATACCGAAAAGGCTTGGGAAACTTGCGATACTATGACTAACGGTTGGAGTTATCGCCCGGGCGCACCTATTCGTTCGCTTAGAAACTGTATTCAACTTCTTGCAAAGGTTGTTTGCAACGGCGGTAATTTACTCTTAAACGTTGCTCCCAAATTCGACGGTTCGTTTGAAGAGACTGAGATTGCAAGGCTTAAAGAGGTTGGCGCTTGGCTTGAAAAATACGGCGATAGTATTTACGGCACTCGCGGTGGTCCTATCAAGGTTGACGACTGGGGCGGAACTGCTAATAAAGATAACAAGCTTTATTTCCACGTGTTCGACTGGTTGAGTGACGAGGTTTACGTTCCCGACGTTTGCAACCCCAAGGTTAAGTGCTTAACGGGTGCTCCCGTTACCGTAACGAAGAAGAACGGCTTGCTCGCTATATCCGTACCTTTTGAATATCGTCAAGAAATGGATACGGTATTTGAAATTACCTACGATAAAAAGGTAACCGATATTATAAATGACGCAACCGATTATAACGAATATTCAAAATCGGCAATCTATAAAAACGAAGCGGTTATCGTTGCCGACGTTTAATTGACAAAATAAAATAAAATCAAACAAAAACGCATTTAATATGCGTTTTTGTTTTTTGCAAAATTTTCGATAAAATAAGCGTTTTTACCATAAAACGACAATTTCATACAAAAACAAACAATAAATTTAAACAAAAACACTTTATTTTGAACAAAAAAGATGTTACAATATAATCACCAACACTTAAGGAGATTATATATGGCAGTAAATAAGGTTGTAATTTTGCAAGATAACGAGCAGTCTATCGAGAGTTTAAAAAGTGCTATTTGCGAACTTGAGGGGTTTGAGGTATCGGGCGTTTCTCTCGACGGGGAAAAGGGGCTTGAGCTCATAGAAAGCGCTAATCCCGATTTCGTTATACTCGGTTTAATATTAAGAAGTGTAGACGGGTTTGGCGTTATGGAAAAAATACGCGAAAAGGGGTTTAAAGCAAAGGTTATAGTGGTGAGTGCTTTTACGAGCGAGGGAGTTATTTCAAGGGCTCTATCTTCAGGCGCGGTTTATTACATAGCAAAGCCATTTAAGAGTGAAATAGTTAAAACGAGGCTTGTTGAACTGTCTGGAAAGGAGGAGATTAAGGAAAATTACACGGTGATTGAAAAGAAGAAGAGCTCGCTTGACGAGAAGATTAGCAAGATTTTCATTGCCGTTGGAATTCCTCCGCACATAAAGGGCTACTATTATTTGCGAGAGGGGGTTAAGATGGCTGTTGAGAACCCCGAGATAATAAACAATATAACTAAACAGCTTTATCCTAAGATAGGCGAGAGGTTCAACACTACTGCAAGTAAGGTGGAAAGGGCGATACGCCACGCGATAGAGGTTGCGTGTAACAGAGGGCGAATTGACGTTATAAATTCGCTACTTGGAATACGTGCCTATTCATCGAGCGATAAGCCGACTAACGGGGAGTTTATAGCCCTTATTGCCGATAAAATGCTACTTGAGGGTGCATAAAAGCCAAAAAATAAAAAAAATTATGAT
>JAFQEV010000022.1 GCA_017398825.1 Clostridia bacterium | reverse complement strand
TATTTGCAACTAACGTCTTAAATTTTAATCCGTTATTTGCTACGTTATACTTTGTTACTGCGACTTTTTAACACTTCGTTGACCAAAGAGGTCTAACTCAGCGTTAAAAAATCTTGTGCCTCGTCTAACTTGCAACTAACGGATTAAAACATCGCTTTGTATAAGCCTATTATGCTTACAACTAACGGCTTAAAGTTTTTACAAATTAACGCATTATGTATAAGGTTATAGGAGCAAAATTTACGCAATTAGCATATTAATGTTTTTAAACACGTGCACAAAATTTTAACAAAAATCATTGACATTTAATATTTTGTCTTTTATAATGTTAATACCAAATTAAAGGAGAAGTAATATGAAAAAAACCTCAAAATTTATTAGCATTTTAGTGTCGTTACTGTTGGCTTTTGCCGTTTTACCTCTCACCGCTTGTAAAGATGACGGCGGGAACGTGGAAGAGAATAAGATAATGAATCTTTCGCTCAATCCCAAGGTAGAATTTATATTAGATAAGGACGATAAAGTTGTAACCGTTAACGCTCTTAACGAGGAGGGCAATTTGGTAATTTCCGCCGAGGCGTTCGTGAACGTTGAGGGTATGACCGCTAAGGACGCTGCCGAACTTTTCGTAAAAGTTACCGAGGAGGCAGGCTTTTTAGTTGAAGGCTCGCTCGGTGAAGAAGGGCTTGAAATTTCCATTACCGGCGATAGCGAAAACGCTCAAAAATTATACGATTCCGTAAAGGGCGAGGTAACGAATTACCTTTCCACTTTAAACATCTCGATTGACGTGACTAAGGTAGAGGCGTACACCGAGGCGGAGCTTGAAAAAATCGTTGCTGACGTGTGCTTGTATCTTAATGAAAGCGAGATAAAAGCGCTTGATTATCAACAGCTTATCGCGGAACTTGAAAAGAGCAGAAAGGAAACTGCTGAGTACTACTCGCAAGAACTTAAAAACACATACTACGCAATGAAATCGGCAGTTATTCAAAAGGCTGAGCTCGATGCGATTAAGGAAAACGCAGGCGCTATCGTTGCAGCGGCAATTACCGCAGCCGAGTCCGCGTACGAGCTTGCAGTTAACGGTCTTATGGAGGCAAGATTTGCCCTTATCGACGAGAACGGCGCTTATCAGCTCGCACTTGCCGACTTGCGTGCTAAGAAGGTTGAGTATTTAAATTACAGGAAAGAACTTTCCGAATTAAACGTTGCTTTGAGTGACGCTCAAACTACTGCGCTTAACAATCTCGAAACTGCGCTTGTTAACGCTGAAACTGCGCTTGTTAACGCTGGTAATAGCGCAAGCACGGCAATAACTAATGCAGAGCAAGCGATTAAATCGGCGTTCGATACGGTTATTTCCACGATAGAAACGTTGGGAGCTAAAGCGTCCGATTACGCAAGTGAAATTTCAGTTAAACAGCAAACGGCGTTAACCGAATTTGGCACTCAGTTTGAAACGGCTTGCGCATCGGCGATAGCAAAAGCTGAAACCGACTGGGCTAACATGTACAATTCTTTAACTCAAGAATAAAAGATAAAAGACAAGAAAGGACGGTTCGCCGTCCTTTTTTTAAAAACTTTAAAAGTTGTATTTATATGGCTTGACAAATTAAGCCTATTATATTATACTTAATATAATCTTTAAATCGATACAGAGATATCGGCAAGAGCAAACGTTTTATATTAAAGCCCTTTCTATAAGCAAAAGGGGGGTATTTTAGCGAAACTTTAACCTTGCCGTACTCGGCAAGGTTTTTTTATGACGAAAAGAACTTTAATTATGGACGAAACGGCGATAGCAAGAGCACTCGCCCGCATAACCCACGAGCTTATAGAGAGGAACAAGGGTGTATCCAACGTGTGTTTACTCGGTGTTAAAACGCGCGGTGTTCCGCTTGCCAAAAAGCTTTGCGAAAACATTAAAAAGTTTGAGGGGATAGACGTTCCGATAGGTTATCTTGACATTACTCTTCATCGTGACGATTTGTCCGAAAGGGAGAAGACGGTATCGGCAGGCGATTGCAATTTCCCTTGCGATATTAGAGATAAAACGGTAATCATCGTTGACGACGTTATGTATACGGGTAGAACGGCAAGAGCGGCGATTGAGGCGACCTTTTCATACGCTCGCCCTAAAGAGCTACAGCTTGCAGTCCTTATTGACCGCGGGCATAGGGAACTTCCCATTCGCCCCGATTACGTTGGCAAAAACGTACCCACGTCTAAGTCTGAAAGCGTTGCCGTTTGCTTGACTGAGATAGACGGTGAAACTGCAGTTTATATAAAGGATTAAAATGTTAAAAACTAAAATCGTTGCCCCCAAGTTTTTAAAAGGGGATATAGAAAAACAGTTATTAAAAGAAGAGTTTTCCTTATACAACAGCGAAAACTTGACGGCTTTTCCCTCTTTTTGCGACGTTCACGTTCACTTAAGAGAGCCTGGGTTTTCTTACAAGGAAAGGATAGAAACGGGAACTTTATCCGCTGCTCGCGGTGGATTTACGGACGTTTTGTCCATGCCCAACCTAAACCCCGTGCCAGACACGGTGGAAAACTTGCAAGTTCAATTAGATTTAATTAAAGAGTTTGCAAAAGTAAACGTTTATCCTTACGCAGCGATAACGCTTGGTGAAAAGGGAGAGGTTTTAACGGATATAAAAGCACTTTCCAAAAACGCCGTAGCTTTTTCTGACGACGGTAGGGGCGTGCAGGACGAAAAGATGATGGAAGACGCTATGCTCCTTGCAAAACGCGAGGGCAAGATAATAGCGGCGCATTGCGAAGTAAATTCACTTTTAAAAGGCGGATATATTCACGACGGCGAGTACGCCAAAGCCCACGGGCATAGGGGAATATGTTCCGAGAGCGAGTACGCTCAGATAGAAAGGGACTTAAACCTTGCTAAAAAAACGGGTGTAAAATACCACGTTTGCCACATTTCCACCAAAGAGAGCGTGGAGCTAATCCGCGAGGCTAAAAAGTGCGGGGTTGACGTTACTTGTGAAACGGGCCCACACTATCTTATCTTGAGTGATAAAGACCTTCAAGAGAACGGCAGGTTCAAAATGAACCCACCGTTGCGTTCGGAAAAGGACAAAGAGGCGCTTATCGAGGGCATTGTTGACGGAACTATCGATATGATAGCAACCGACCACGCTCCGCACAGCGCGGAAGAAAAATCAAGGGGCTTAGAAAAGAGCGCGTTTGGCGTAGTGGGATTAGAAACGAGCTTTTCTGCAAGCTACACCCACCTTGTTAAAACGGGCGTTATAACGCTTGAAAGGCTCGTTGAGCTAATGGCGATAAACCCGAGAGAGAGATTTAGTATAAAGCAGAGCGGTTTTACCGTGTTCGACCTAAACGAGAGTTACTTGGTAGACCCCAGCGAATTCGTATCGATGGGCAAGGCAACTCCGTTTGAAAATATGAACTTTTACGCAAGGTGCAAGCTCACCGCATTAGGCGATAGCACCGTATACAAAATATAAGGAGAAAATTATGGCAAAGAGAACAGACTTAAAGAAGATACTCATCATAGGCTCAGGCCCTATCATTATAGGTCAGGCTGCGGAATTCGACTATGCTGGAACTCAAGCGTGCCTCGCTTTGAGAGAAGAGGGCTACGAAGTAGTACTCGTAAACTCCAACCCCGCAACTATTATGACTGACACCACGATTGCAGACAAGGTTTATATGGAGCCCTTAACTCTTGAATACGTAGCGAGAATACTCCGCTATGAAAGACCTGACGCAATTCTCCCCGGCATCGGCGGTCAAACGGGCTTAAACCTCGCCATGCAACTTGAGAAGAAAGGCATACTCAAAGAGTGTGGAGTAGAACTCCTCGGAACTTCTTCCGAGAGTATTGAAAGGGCAGAGGATAGAGAGCTTTTCAAAGAGCTTTGCCAGTCTATCGGCGAGCCGACTATCCCCTCGGAAATTACGTACTCTATAGAAGAGGCAAAATCCGCAGCGGAAAAAATCGGATATCCCGTAGTTCTTCGCCCTGCGTTTACCTTAGGCGGTACGGGTGGCGGTTTTGCAAACAACGAGGAAGAGCTTGTTGAAATCGGTCTTAACGCATTCAAGCTTTCGCCCGTTCACCAAGTTCTTATCGAAAAGAGCGTAAAGGGTTACAAGGAAATCGAGTTTGAGGTAATGCGCGATTCCAACGGCAAGGCAATCACCATTTGCGGTATGGAAAACATCGACCCCGTTGGCGTTCACACCGGCGACTCGTGCGTTGTTGCACCTATTATGACCCTTTCTAAAGAAGATGAAAAAATGCTCAACGACTCGGCAATCAAGCTTATCAAAGAGCTTAAGATAGAGGGTGGTTGTAACGTTCAGTTTGCGCTCAATCCTAAAACGTCGGAGTACTATTTAATCGAGGTAAACCCCAGAGTTTCGCGTTCTTCGGCGCTTGCGTCCAAGGCGAGCGGTTATCCTATCGCAAGAGTAACTGCAAAAATCGCGGTTGGTATGGCGCTTGAGGAAATTAAGATTGCAAATACCAACGCGGCTTTCGAGCCGAGGCTTGATTACGTAATTGCAAAATTACCTCGTTTCCCCTTCGATAAGTTCGCAAATGCAAGCAACAAGCTCGGCACGCAAATGAAGGCAACGGGCGAGATAATGGGCATCGGTTCTAACTTAGAAGAGGCACTTCTTAAAGGCGTGCGCTCGTTGGAAATCGGTGCAAATCACATATACCACTCTAAGTTTGACAATATGAGCGTTGAAGAACTCCTCGACTATATCAAGGAATTCCGCTCAGACAATATTTTCGCTATAGCAGAGCTTATTTATCACGGTGTTTCCATTGAAAAAATTCACGAAATCACTATGATAACCCCCTATTTCCTACAGGCGTTCAAAAACATTATCGATATGGAGGAAGAGCTCCGCGCAAATAAGGACGTTACTACGCTCACTAAGGCTAAGAAGATGGGCTTTAGCGATAAGTATATCGCAAGGCTTTGGAAATGCTCCGAGCTTGACGTTTACAATATGCGTAAGGAAAACAACCTTTTCCCCGTATTTAAAATGGTTGATACCTGCCACACCAACGCGTATATTCCTTATTTCTATTCTTCCTACACGGGTGAGAACGCATCTCGCTTAACGGATAGGAAAAAGATAATCGTATTAGGTGCTGGCCCTATTCGTATAGGTCAGGGCGTTGAGTTCGACTATTCAACCGTTCACGCGGTAATGACTATTAAAAACGCAGGTTACGAGGCAATCATTATCAACAACAACCCCGAAACCGTTTCAACCGACTACACCACAGCTGATAAACTTTACTTCGAGCCCTTAACGCCGGAAGACGTTATGAACATCGTTGAGTTTGAAAAGCCCGAGGGCGTTATCGCATCGTTGGGCGGTCAAACGGCAATAAACCTTGCCCAGCCCCTCCATAATCGCGGTGTTAAAATTATCGGCACGGATTGCGAGGCGATTGACAGAGCTGAGGATAGGAACGCGTTTGAAAACCTCTTAAACGAATTAAATATTCCTCGTGCAAAGGGCAAAGCGGTAACTAAGATTGAAGACGGTGTTGCCGCCGCTAAGGAAATCGGCTATCCCGTACTCGTTCGCCCCAGCTTTGTTTTAGGCGGTAGGGCAATGCAAATCGTTGCAGACGAGGCTCAGCTTATCCACTACCTCAAAACAGCAGTTGAAATCGATGAGGACAAGCCCGTTCTCGTAGATAAGTACATTCAGGGTAAGGAAGTTGAAATCGACGCTATTTGCGACGGAGTTGACGTATTCGTTCCCGGTATTATGGAACTCGTTGAAAGAACGGGTATTCACAGCGGTGACTCTATAAGCGTATACCCCACCTTTAGTATTTCCGATAAGGTAAAGGGCATTATTTTACAATATGCTAAGCAGTTAGGTAAAGGCATAGGTATTAAGGGCTTATACAATATTCAGTTTATCGTTGACGAGAAAGACGACGTTTACATTATCGAGGTTAACCCCCGTTCTTCGAGAACCGTACCCTTCCTTTCCAAAGCAACGGGCTATTCGCTTGCAGATATTGCAACCGAGGTAATAATGGGCAAGAGCTTAAAAGAGCAGGGTATATTTACCATGTATCCCGATGAGAAAAAGCGTTGGTACGTTAAAGTGCCCGTGTTCTCGTTCAACAAATTAAGGGGCTTAGACGCATACCTCTCTCCCGAAATGAAGTCAACGGGTGAGGCAATCGGTTACGACGATAAGTTCTATAGAGCTTTATATAAGGCGTTACAGGCGTCGGGCATGAGCGTTCAAAACTACGGAACGGTGCTCGTAACCGTAGCAGATAAGGATAAGCAAGAGGCGTTACCGCTCGTTAAGAGATTTTACAATCTTGGCTTTAACATTATGGCAACTAGCGGAACTGCAAAATTCCTCAAGGAAAACGGCATAAAGACGAGGGCTGTTAAAAAGCTTTCCGATGGAGATAATGAAATTCTCGATAGAATTCACGAGGGCGTAATCAGCTACGTTATCAACACTAAGGACGTTGCGTCCAACGGTCAGAGCACGGACGGTGCTGAAATCAGAAGAGCGGCAACCGAGAACAACGTTACCATTTTCACCGCGCTCGACACGGTTAAAGTTCTTCTCGACGTATTAGAAGAAATCACCTTTACGGTATCCACGATAGATAGTTAAGATGAAACAAGTATATTTCAAAATAATTGAAAACACCCATCTAAACCCTCTCATTATGAAGATGGTTTTAAACGGGGATACGAGTGGCGTTAAAGCAGGTCAGTTTATAAATATTAAAATTGACGGGCTTTTCCTCCGTCGCCCCATCTCCGTTTGCGAGCTGAGTGGTGACAACCTCACCATTATCTACAAAATAGTAGGCAAGGGCACGGAGGCTATGAGCGAGATGAAAGAGGGAACGGTTTTAGACGTTCTCACCTGCCTTGGCAACGGCTACGATTTATCCCTTTCGGGAGAAACTCCATTGCTTATCGGCGGTGGCGTAGGCGTTCCGCCTATGTACGAGCTTGCAAAGGAGCTTATCGCGAGCGGTAAAAAAGTAACGGTTATCTTAGGCTTTAACACCGCGAGTGAGATTTTCTATGAAAAAGAGTTCGAGGCTTTGGGTGCAAAAGTTATAGTAACTACGGTTGACGGCAGTTACGGAGTAAAGGGCTTTGTTACGGACGCGATGAAGGATTTAGATTATTCTTATTTTTACACCTGCGGTCCAGAGCCCATGCTTAAAGCCGTTTACGGCGCAAGCAAAGCAGACGGAGAAATGAGCTTTGAAGAGCGTATGGGCTGTGGCTTTGGCGCTTGCATGGGTTGTTCGTGTAAAACGCTAACCGGCAACAAGCGCATTTGCAAGGAAGGTCCTGTACTTAAAAAGGGGGAGTTGTTATGGTAGACACTAAGGTTAATTTATTAGGTATCGAGCTTGACAATCCCGTTATTCCCGCAAGTGGAACTTTCGGCTACGGCTATGAATTCAGCGAGTTTTACGATATAAACGTGCTCGGCACTTTCTCTTTCAAGGGAACTACTAAAGACGCGCGCTTTGGTAACCCCACGCCTAGAATTGCCGAGTGTACCGCTGGCATGATAAATGCGGTTGGGCTCCAAAACCCCGGCGTTCATAAGGTTATAAGCGAGGAACTTCCAAAACTTAAAAAATGCTTTAACAAAAAGGTTATGGCAAACGTGAGTGGATTTTCCGTTGAAGATTACGCATATACTTGCGAGCTTTTAGATAAAGAAGAGCAAGTTGGCTGGCTTGAGGTCAACGTGAGCTGTCCTAACGTTCACGGTGGCGGTATGAGCTTTGGCACTCAGCCTTCGGCTGCTGCAGAAGTTACTAAAGCCGTTAAAAAAGTGACTAATAAGCCGATTATTATAAAGCTTTCGCCAAACGTTACCGATATCGTTTCAATCGCTAAAGCGTGTGAGGACGCTGGCGCTGACGGCATCAGTTTGATTAACACCATGCTCGGAATGAGGATAGACTTAAATCGCAAAAAGCCTATAATCAAAAACGTGATGGGCGGGTTTTCGGGTAGTGCTATATTCCCCGTTGCTCTTCGCATGGTATATCAGGTTGCAGGCGCGGTTAAAATTCCCGTCGTTGGAATGGGTGGCGTAGCGAGCGCGGAAGACGTTATAGAGATGATGCTTGCAGGTGCAACCGCAGTTGAGGTTGGCGCGCAAAACTTAATTAATCCGTACGCTTGTCGCGATATTATAAACGACTTGCCGAGGGTTATGGAAAAATACAAAATCAAATCACTTAAAGAAATCATAGGGGGAGCAAGAGTATGAATAAAGACGTAATTATTGCACTTGACTTTGATAGCAAGGAAAAAGTTTTTGAGTTTTTAGATAAATTCCAAGACTGCAAGCCGTTCGTAAAAATAGGTATGGAGCTTTACTATTCCGCAGGTCCTGAAATCGTTAGAGAAATCAAAAAGCGCGGTCACAAAATCTTCTTAGATTTAAAACTTCACGATATTCCCAACACCGTTAAAAAATCAATGAAAGTTTTATCCGAGCTTGACGTTGATATGACTAACTTGCACGCAGGCGGAACTATCAATATGATGAAAGCCGCTCTTGAGGGCTTAACGAGGGCAGACGGCACTAGACCGTTGCTCATCGCCGTTACTCAGCTTACCTCAACCGACCAAGAGAGTATGGAAAACGACCTCTTAATCAAAGAGCCTATCGACAAGGTTGTTATGCATTACGCAAGCAACGCGAAAATCGCAGGGCTTGACGGCGTTGTTTGTTCTCCTCTCGAGGCTGGCAAGGTTCACGGCGTTTGCGGTGAAAACTTCTTAACGGTAACTCCGGGCGTTAGGCTTGCAGGCGATGCAGTCGGCGACCAAAAGCGCGTTACTACTCCTTTAAAGGCGAGAGAACTTGGTTCTGACTACATAGTAGTAGGCAGGTCGATTACGGGTGCTGAAGACCCCGTTAAAGCATATAAACAATGTGTAAAAGAGTTTTTAGGAGAATAATTATGACTAATTTACAAGAACTTATTGCAAAAGACTTATTATCAATCAAGGCGGTATTTTTCCGCCCCGAAGAGCCTTTTACTTGGGCAAGCGGAATTAAAAGCCCCGTGTATTGCGACAACCGTTTAACTCTTACCTCCGTAAAAGTGAGAACGGACGTTGAGAACGGTTTAGCAACCTTAATCAAAGAAAACTATCCCGATGCCGAGGTTTTAATGGGAACTTCCACCGCAGGTATTGCACACGCTGCAATCACCGCTCACATTTTGGGAATGCCTATGGGTTACGTTCGTTCGGGCGCAAAGGACCACGGCAGGCAAAATCAAATCGAGGGCAGGCTTGAAAAAGGTCAAAAGGTAGTTGTCGTTGAAGACCTTATCTCGACTGGCGGTTCTTGCATAGAGGTAGTTAACGTTTTAAGAGAGGCTGGCGCTGAAGTTTTAGGTATCGTTTCAATCTTTACCTACGGCATGAAAAAAGGTCTCGTAAGGCTTGAAGAGGCAAACGTTAAAAACGTATCCTTAACAAATTTTGACGTTATCGCCGAAGTAGCCGCACAAGAAAATTACATAAAGAAAGAAGACGTTGCAAGGCTCATAGCATTTAGGAACAATCCTTCTGATGAATCCTGGATAAAATAATCCGTTATTTCGGGCATTATGCATCGTTTCTACTTAGCCGATAGACTTCGTTGACCAACAAGGTCTAACTCAGCCTATCGTCTTCGTGAGCCTTGCCTAATACCCAAACTAACGTCTTAATTTTTAATCCGTTATTTACTGCGTTATACTTTGTTACTGCAACTTTTTAACACTTCGTTGACCAGCAAGGTCTAACTCAGCGTTAAAAAATCTTGTGCCTTGTCTAACTTGTAACTAACGTCTTAAAACAGTTTATAAAACTTTAAAAATAAAAAAACGTCCTGATCGTAAACGACAGTTTACTCATAACGTAACTAAGGGTTACTCATAGCGCGAACCAAAGTTCGCTCATAACGTTGGCACAGCCAACCCATAACTAATTAGCAGCGTTGCATAAGCAACCTTTAGCGTTTACGCAGTAAATATTTAACGTAAAAATTTAATTTTGCATATTAAGAGGAGAATTATGAGAAGTGTAATTGATATTCTCGATTTGTCCGTAGCGGAAATCGACGAGCTTATCGCCACCGCAAAGGACATTTTGAAAAACCCCAAAAAATATTCCAAAAAATGCAAGGGCAAATTACTTGCAACACTCTTTTTCGAGCCTTCCACGAGAACGAGGCTTAGCTTTGAAACGGCTATGCTCCGCTTGGGCGGTCAAGTTATAAGCGTTTCGTCGGCATCGAGCTCGTCGGCAATCAAGGGTGAGAGCGTTTCCGATACTGCACAGGTTATTAGTAATTACGCAGATATCATCGCAATGCGCCACTTTAAAGAGGGCGCTCCCTTCGTTGCGAGCGAGGCGGGTAGAATTCCCGTTATCAACGCTGGTGACGGCGGTCATTGCCACCCAACTCAAACCTTGGCAGACCTTTTAACTATCAGTCGCCACAGGGGTAGCCTTAACGACTTTACTATCGGTTTTTGCGGTGACTTAAAATACGGAAGAACGGTTCATTCGCTCATCAACGCCTTGTCAAGATACAAGGGTGTAAAGGTAGTGCTTATATCTCCCGAAGAATTAAAGCTCCCATCTTATATGAAAGACGGCGTTTTGGATAAATGCGGAATGGAGTACGTTGAAACTACCGACCTTGAAAGCGTTATTCCCACCCTCGACGTTTTGTATATGACAAGAGTTCAGGGGGAGAGATTTGCCGACCAAAACGAGTATTTAAGACTCCGCGATAGTTACATTTTAACCCCCGAAAAGCTTATTCCTGCCAAAGAGGACATGATTATTCTTCACCCGCTTCCGAGGGTAAACGAAATTTCCGTTGAGATTGATAAAGACCCGAGGGCAAGCTATTTCAAGCAGGTTGAAAACGGCAAGCTTATGCGTATGGCGCTCATTTTAAAGCTTATACAAGAGGCTAAAAACCCCGTTAAGCAAACGCGTGTAACGGGAGAGGAGAGTAGGGAATTTAAGTGCAAAAACCCCGCTTGCATAACCTCCACCGAGCAAGAGCTCCCACACCTTTTCAAAAAGGTAGGAGAAAATGAGTACGCGTGCATTTATTGCGACGGAAAAAGTGAATAAAAAAACACGGCGCTAAGCCGTGTTTTTAATTGTTATATTTTTATGCAAATGCAGTAATTCCAAACATCTGCCTAATAGTATCTTTTTCCTGAGCGGTGAGGTCGGTGTTCTCGATTGCGTTTTCAAACATATATTCGTTGTACTCTGAAACGTCGATAACCACGGGAACGTCTCCCTCGGAATTTGCTATAAGGTCTAAGAAGAAGGTGTTTTCAGCCAAGCCGTTAACGATAGACGAAACCTCGTCTTGATAAATCGTTTCGCCGTACGCTGCAAAGCCCTCGGTTGTCTTTTGAATATAGGTGGAAATTCCAACGAGCGCCTCGCCCGTGCCCTTTAAGGAAAGGTTTTCGGTGTTTAAGTTGCCGAGGAATTGCCCCATTTCGTCCGCTCCCTCATCGCCTTCGGTAACAGCCATATCTATGATAGAAGATAAAAGCTCGTCAAACATAGCTTTTCCGCCTTCGCCGAGAGAATTGATAGAATCGTCTATCGCGATAAGCGATTCGCCAACTGATGCAAGGCCGTTTATTCTTTCTTGAGGCGTAGCGTCCTCTTTAACCATATTTTCAAGCCCCTCTTCCATACTTGCTGCAGTAGAGGCAATTTCTGTAACGGCAACGACTATCCCGATACTGTCCGAAAGGGAAACCTTAGTTCCGTTTTTGAGCTCGGAAGAGGATACCATTTCGTAATACCAGCCACCTGTAGAATTGTACACTTTGTAAATTCCAGAATCGGTAAATTCGTTGAGACCTATAGTATCGTTAATAGGAATTATGGGCTGACCGTCAATCTCTACGTTTGAAAGATTGTTAAGGTCGCCAACAAGACCTGTGAGGGGAGCGCAAATTAAGAACGCAACCACGATGCCTTGAAGAGCACCTACGATAAAGCCGAGTAAAGGACCTTTATTATCGCCTTGTTTTATAAACGCTTTGAACACGGGGAATAAAATCATCCAGGTGATAAGTTTTAAAACAAAGAATATCAAGAAGTAAACGACGATACCAACCACGATTTCAATAAGGGTGAAAACAACGTTTTGTAATTCCTCAGGCATAGGTTCACCGCCGTCTGAACTAAATATAGACTCTTTGAGGGGAACACCATCACCCACGTTGATATTAAGAACCATCGAAACGACGGCGTCTAAAAGCAAAACTGCTAAAACCGCGGAAACTAAAACGAGAACGAGCCTTAAAATAGCCCTGTTTCTGCCACGGAGCAAGCCGAGAAAACCGTCAATTACTACGCATAATAGAGTAAAACCTATTACGATAAGAGATAAAGTACCCATAAATTTCTCCTTATATATAGGATATATTTTAATAATACCACTTTAACAAAAATAATGCAACAAAACAAATAGGTTAATTTTGTCCCTGTACGTGTATATTTATGCAAATATTAAATAATAAAAGGGAGTATTTAAAAATTTTATTTATTTTATTGACTGAAAAGTAAAATTGTGCTAACATTAAACAGTAATATTTATAGGCGTTGACCGAAAATTAGTACCCAAAAGCTTAGGGCAAAGAGAACTGCCGTTTGGTGAGAGGCAGAGCCGAGGCGTTGGCGAATTCATTTCGAGAGCTACGTACCGAAATTGCGTAAAGAGTAGGCTACGTCGGGTTGCTCCCGTTACCGAGCTTGAGTGTTTTTACACTCTCAAAGGTCTTTTTTTAGGCGAATTGAGGTGGTACAGCGGTTTGGTCGCCCTCTGCATTGTTTGTTTTATGCAGAGGGCTTTTTTTAAAGGTTTATAACGGCGTTATGCATCGTTTACTGTCAAAGCCTTGCGACTACAATGACCAAAAAGGTCTATTGCACCTGCTAAGCATTTAAAAATAAAAATTACAATAATTAATAAATCATAATCATTAATTTGGAGGAGTTATGACTGACGCACAACTTTACACTATTATAGCGCTTGGATTGTATGCCGTTGCAATGGCAGTTATCGGCGTTATAAGCTACAACAAGTCAAAGACTTTGGACGGATTTTTGATAGGCGGTAGAAAAATAGGTGCGTGGGCAACTGCGTTTGCTTACGGCACAACCTACTTTTCAGCGGTAGTATTCGTAGGATATGCCGGTCAACACGGCTGGAATATCGGTATCGGCAGTATTTGGATAGGCGTTGGAAACGCAGTATTAGGCTGTTTGATTTCTTGGTTATTACTTGCCAACCGTACTCGTAAAATGACTAAATCGCTCGATGCAAAAACGATGCCTGAGTTTTTTGCAAAGAGGTATGATTCTAAGGAGATGAAAATTTTCTCCGCAATCATAATATTTATATTTTTACTTCCCTATTCGGCAGCGGTATACAAGGGCTTAGGCGCTTTGTTTAGCGCGGTGTTCCCTGGGGTTCAAACTTGGGTTTGGATGTTTATAATTGCTTGCCTCACCGCAGTTTATTTGGTTGTTGGCGGTTACGTTGCTACGGCTTATACCAACTTAGTGCAGGGTGTAATAATGCTCGTTGGCGTAGTGTGCTTGATAATAGCAGTACTTTGCCACGGTAGCGTTGGTGGAATTTCCGGTCTTATTGAAAACCTCGGCGCAATAGAGGGGGACGGTGCTCAGCTCACTAATATCTTTGGTGGCTCGTCGTTTAAATTCCTATGCGTAAACATAATGCTAACGAGCTTTGGAACTTGGGGGCTTCCTCAAATGGTAAGCAAATTCTACGGTATAAAAGATACCGCTGCGATAAAGAGAGGAACTATCATTTCAACGATATTCTGCGTGGTTATCGGATGCGGTGCATATCTTATCGGTTCAGCCTCGAGGCTTGTTCTCGGTGGAGAACTTCCGGCAGGTGGAGTTGACGCGGTTATCCCAACCCTCTTAATGAAGGTTTTAGGCGACGGCACTATGGGCTTGATACTTTTGGCGATAATAATGATATTACTTCTTTCGGCGTCAATGTCAACGCTCGTTGCGGTGGTATTAACCTCGGCGTCGTCAATCTCGGTTGACTTAATCCCCGCCCTTTTAAAGAAAAAAATCGAGCCTAACAAGCAAATGTTTTTAACAAGGTCGCTCTGCTTGGTATTCGTGGCGTGCTCGTTTGTATTCGCAACCCAAAACATTCCCATTATCGTGAGCTTGATGTCTTTCTCGTGGGGCGTTGTATCCGGTTGCTTTATCGGACCTTACGTTTGGGGTTTATTCTCCAAAAAGATTACCAAAATCGGCGCATTTGCAGGTATGATTTCAGGGCTTTTGGTAGTGGGTATAGGAACGCTTATCCTTTCGCTCACCTCCGACTTGGGCTTTGCTGCGGCGGCTGCTAAATCTCCCGAAATGGGCGTTATAGCAATGGCGGTATCAATGGTTGTTGTTCCTCTCGTGAGCCTTATCACTAAGCAAAAGGACAAAGAGAGGGTAGAAGAAATATTTAAGTGCTACAATGAAGAATAAAAGGTGATTATTATGGAAAAGAGATATTATCAAAAAGAAATTGAAACAATGCCGGTGGAGGAGATTAAAAAGCTCCAGTCGGAAAAACTCGTAAAGCAGGTAAAGCACGTTTATGAAAACGTTGAGTACTACCGCAACCTAATGGATAAAAAGGGAGTAAAGCCGGAAGATATTCACGGCATTGAGGATTTGCACAAACTTCCCTTCTTAACCAAAGCCGACCTTCGTGATGCGTACCCCTACGGTCTTTTGGCAAAACCGCTTAAGGACTGCGTTAGAATACAGTCCACCTCCGGCACTACCGGCAGGCGAGTAGTTGCTTTCTACACTCAGCACGACGTTGACCTTTGGGAAGAGTGCTGTGCACGTGCAATCGTTGCTGCGGGCGGTACTAATGAGGACGTTTGTCAGGTAGCATACGGCTACGGTTTATTCACGGGTGGTCCGGGCTTGAACGGCGGTTCTCACCGCGTAGGTTGTTTAACCCTTCCTATGTCGTCAGGCAACACCGAGCGCCAAATTCAATTTATGACCGATTTATCGGCAACGATTTTATGCTGTACCCCTTCTTACGCTGCATACATAGGCGAAACCTTAAAAGAAAAGGGCTATAAGCCTGAGGATATCCCCCTAAAAGCAGGCATATTCGGCGCTGAGCCGTGGACTGAGGAAATGCGCCGTAACATCGAGGAAACTCTTGGAATTAAGGCGTACGATATCTACGGTCTTACTGAGACATCTGGTCCTGGCGTATCGTTCGAGTGCGAGGAGCAAACGGGCATGCATATCAACGAGGACCATTTCTTAGCCGAGATTATCGACCCCGATACGGGTGAGGTTTTACCCGAGGGCGAAAAGGGTGAGCTCGTGTTCACCTCGCTCGATAAAGAGGCGTTCCCCCTTCTTCGTTACAGAACGAGAGATATATGCGTGTTATCGAGAAAGAAATGCTCGTGCGGACGTACCCTTATCAAAATGGCAAAGCCCATGGGTAGAACGGACGATATGCTTATTATCCGCGGTGTAAACGTCTTCCCCAGCCAAATCGAAACGGTGCTTTTGAGCGAGGGTTATCAGCCCAACTATCAAATCGTTGTTGATAGAGTTAACAATACCGATACTTTTGACGTTAACGTTGAAATGGCGCCTGAGCAGTTTACCGATAAAGTCAGCGAAATTCTCGCAATGGAAAAATCTCTTGCAAACGCAATGAAGATAATGCTCGGCATTAACCCCAGCGTTCACCTCGTTGCGCCCAAGGCCATTGCTCGTAGTGAAGGAAAAGCAGTGCGCGTTATAGATAAGCGCAAGCTTGTATAATATAGGAGGAACTTTTATATGGCTATTAAACAATTAACCGTTTTTGTTGAAAATAAGCAAGGAGCTTTGGTGGCGGTAACTGATACGCTTGCAAAGCACAACGTAAATATGAGAGCACTCTCCATTGCAGAAACTCAAGATTTCGGAATGCTCCGCCTTATCGTTGACGACGAGACCGTTGCCGAAAAAACTCTTTCCGAAGAGGGTTATCTCATAAAGGTTACCGAGGTTGTAGGCGTAAAAATTAGCGACCAGCCCGGAAAACTCACCGAGGCGCTTGCCGTGCTTGATAAAGCAGGCATTAATATGGAATATCTCTACGCGTTTATGGCTCGCACCGAAAAGCACGCGTACGTAGTTTTAAGGGTAGAGAACAACGCCGTTGCTGAAAACGCTTTACAAGAGGCAGGCTTTAAACTCGTAACCCAAGCGGATATCGATAAATTATAAAATTAGGCTTTTAAAGTCAAAAACAAAAACCCGAGCGGAAAGCTCGGGTTTTTAATTAAGCACTAAGATTAGTTGAAAAGTTTTTTGTAGGACTTAGAAAATTTTGCGTTAGGCGATTTGCAAGCGGGAATAACAACTTTTTCCTTAGATGCAGGGTTAACGCCCTCTCTCGCCTTTTTGTCCTTAAGGTCGAACGTTGCAAAGCCTGAAATATGTACGTACTCGCCGTTTTTCAAGCACTCGGTAACCGTTTCAATAAAGGTAGCGACTAAAACTTCTGCCTCCTTAATCGTAACGCCGAGCCTATCTGCATACGCTCTTGTGAATTCGCTTTTGTTCATAAATACCCCCCTATAAAGTGCGTAAAGCACACAAATATATAAATATTATAACATAAATTTGCATAATTTCAAGGGGTTTTTGAAAAAATGTCGCCCCCGCCGTGTTGACAAGTAGCCTATTTAAGTTTAAAATATTCTTGTATGAAAACCGCTATTGAACTCAAAACTGAAATAGAGAGAATATTCGGCAGGGAAAATTACTTACCCGAAGTCTTTTTAGGTGCTTTTGAGGACGGGCTTTACGAGGTTTGCAAGAATTTTTCTCGCGGAAAAATAGAGGTCGTTATGGCGGAAAAGGACTTTAAAAAGGTGGGTTCTACTATCCTTGAAAAAATAAAGTCTTTCGGCGTTGGAGTTCAGCTCCTCTTGATTGAGGATAGGGACTTTTCGTATTCGGCTGTAAAGTCCTCCTTTAACGGTTCGTTCGGCTGTTGTATAGCAGTGGGAGATAAGTATTTACTCTCTGCCGTGAGGTACTATTCCTCATTGAACGGCACGCCTTGCTATGCAATACCCATAACTCCGTGTTTTGATAAGGTTTTAGCGCCTAACGTCTATCTAAAAACCAAGGCGTTGACGGCTGAAATGCCGGCTGAAAAGTTTAAAAAGGTAATAATTGACGAAAACCTCATTTTAAAATCGAGGAGCGAGAGTTTTGCCGAGGCGTACGCCTCTTCCGTATCAAAGCTTATGGGGCTTATAGATTACAAGCTCAACTGCTTTTTAAACGGAACGGCGGTTGACGAAAGGTTTTTTACTGCCGTAAAGCAGGGCATAAACCTTGCCTTAGGCTCAACCTCGTGCGAGAACGCAAAGCAGGCGATAATCGCCTCTCAAGCGGTGCTTGCAATAGCAACTGGTAAAAGCGACGCGCTTTTGTATACAGGCGCGGAATGTATAAAAACGGCTCTTTCCGTTTACGCTCACGAGGCAAAGGACTGCAAAAAGGAGTTTATCTCTTTTGAAAAGACGTTAAAGCTTTATCACCTTTTCTTCTCGAACGATTTTTCCGACCTTTTGTCCGTTCCCGATTATTACGTGGATACCGAGGCGTTAGAAAAAGATTTTAAACGAGATAGGGCGTTCTTTATCAAAAACGTAAAAATCCCGAGTGAAAAAAGGAGAAGGCTTATAAGCTTGCTTTTACTAAAAACCTCAAGCGATTTCAAAGCGGAAACCACCGCTATTATGAGGGCGCTCACGGGGATAAAGAGGGTTTACGTTTCAATGCTCGGCGTTCAGGGCGACGGGAATATTTCATACAAGCAAATAAAAAATTCGGTGACGGCGAGCACCTATTTAACCGATAGAGTAACCGCACTCACCTTAATGAGAGATTTAGGAGTACTACAATGCGCAAATTAGATAACGGCTTAAAAGAGGCGCTTAAAAAAATCAACTATTTCCTTTTGGACCTTGACGGAACTCTATATCTTGAGGGAAAACCTATCGGCAATATGACTGAAACGCTCGATTTATTAAGAGCGAACGGCAAAAAACTCGTTTATCTTACCAACAATTCCTCGAGGAGCACCGATACCTACGTTGAAAAACTTAAGGGCATAGGCTTTTATAAAGAGGGAGATTTAGTATACTCTTCGGGGCTTGCAGCGGTTGAATATCTTCACCGCAATTATCCCGGTAAAAAGGTTTACTGCTTGGGCACGCAGTCTTTCAAAGCCGAGCTTTTAAAGAACGGAATTAACTTGACGGAGGGGCTCGATGCGGACGTGGCGCTCATGTCTTACGATACCGAGCTCACCTACGAAAAGCTTTGCAATTTTTTGAGAAACGTTCATTTCGGCGCTACCTATATAGCAACTCACCCCGATAACAACTGCCCCGCGAAAGACGTTTACGTGCCGGACGTTGGCTCGTATATAAAGATGATAGAGGTAGCCTCGGGCTATACCCCCTCCCTCATTATCGGCAAGCCCAACGATATAATGGGCAAGAACTTAAAAATTCGCTTTAACGCCGAGTCTGACGAGGAGTTTATAATGGTGGGTGACCGTTTATATACGGATATCGCCTTTGGTAAAAACTCGGGCTTTTACGCAATGCTCGTATTAAGCGGTGAAACCACCGAGGATATGATACCCTCCGCTCCCAAAGCGCCAGACTTTATCTTAGAAAGCTTAAACGATATTAAAAATTATTTGTAAAACTGTATAAAAACTAAATTCACAGTCAATAATTCCTACCGTAACGGGTGGGAATTTTTTATGTTCAAAATTATTTTGAGTTTTTTACTATCCGCATTTTTGTTCTATCCCTTTTATAATAGCGGTGAGCTAACGGTATGCACGGGCGGAAAATCGCAGGGAGAGTTTAACGTAGTTAGCAAAAAAGAGGTAGATAAAATTATCGGATTTGACGGGCTTAGTTTTAGCCTGTCGGAAAGCGAGCTCGAGAGTTTAATTTCTCGCTATAGAGCAAGTATGATTTGCTCCGATACGGTTGACGGAGTGGAGTGTTTTTACTATTACTCTCCATCAATTTCTAAAATAGAGGTAGTCCGTGGGAAAAAGGTAAACGTTCACGTTGTAAAAGCAAACGGAAAAATTACCGTAGGCATACCCTTTATCTATTACGGCTACTAATGGTAGGTACATAACACGGAGGTATTATATGGCAAAAAATAACAGTAAATTTTTAGATTTTATCAAGAGAAACGCCTACTATTTGGCGTTCGTGGTGTGCCTTGCGGTGCTCGTAATGATAACCGTAGCGCTTATCGTTTCCGATAACAATAAGGGCGCGCTTGAAGTAAACGGCGGTGGGTCGCAGGTTGAGGACGATGAAAACTCCAACCAAACCCCTGACGACGGCGGTAACGGCAACCAAACTCCCGACGATGGCGGTAACGGCAATCAAACTCCCGGCGGTAGTGGCGACGGCAACGAGGAGGAAGACAACAAGCCCACCGCAATAATTTTCGATATGCCCGTAGCAAACGGCGAAATTATCAAAGACTACGTTGGCGCGAGCGTAATTTACAACCAAACCTTAGGCTTGTATACGGGGCACAAGGCAATCGACTTTTCCGCACCCGAGGGAACGACTGTTTCCTGCGTTTACGACGGGGTTATCGAAAGCATTTCCGTTTCCAAAATAGAAGGAACGAGCGTTATCGTTGATCACGGTGACGGGCTTAAAACGGTATACAACAGCATTGAGGCTGGCGAAGAGCTCGTTGAGGGAATGACGGTGTTGAAAGGTCAAGCGCTCGGTTCTGTATCTACCAACAACAAAACTGAATATTTAGACGGCGCTCACCTTCATTTCGAGGTGTTAAAGGACGGCGAAAAGGTTGACCCCAGCAGTTATTTTTTAAGCGAGGGCAAGTAATAATAAATATCCCTCTCAAGTATAATTACTTGAGGGGATTTTTTTATGAAAAAGCTTATTTGTATAATTTGTTGCGCGCTGTTTTTGCCATTGTTTTCAAGCTGTAAAAGCGAGGGGGAAGAGGGCGCTAACTACCGCTTAAACTTAGTTCTTAACGAGGATATGACGGTTGATGGAAGTATGGAATATTCCTTTACCGCCGAATTTGAAAATCAAAGTTATATAACTTTTAATTTATATCCTAACGCCTTTAGTGAAAACGCCACCGTTTCACCCGTATTTGAGAGGGATATTCCGTCCGCTTATCCAAACGGCTTTTCAGGCGGAAAAGTTGATATTTTAACCGTTAAAACTAACGGTAAAACGGCTGATTTTGAAATAGGGGGAGTAAACTCTCAGTTTTTAAAGGCGAAGTTTTCATCACCGCTTAAAAGGGGCGAAAAGGCGAGCGTTTACGTTGAGTTTAAATGCCTTTTGCCAAACGTTAATCACAGATTTGGATACGGGGAGGATACGGTTAATCTAACCGGTTTTTATCCCATTGCTTGCGTTTATGAAAACGGGGAGTTTATTCAAAACGTATACTATCCGTCGGGCGACCCCTTTTATAGCGAGTGCGCCGATTACGACGTTTCTCTCACCGTTCCCTCTACCTACACCGTTGCATCTTCTATGGCGGTTGAAAAAACTATTTGGTCGGGAGGGCAAACGGAGTACGTATATAAGAGGGATTGCGTTAGGGATATCGCTTTCGTTTTATCGGAAAAATTCAACGTTTTAAAGGGTGAGGCAAACGGCGTTGAGGTAACCTATTATTACTATTCCGACAGCGCTCCCGAAAAAACCCTGCAAACCGCGGTTGACGCAATCGATTTTTTCAGCTCCACCTATTACGAATATCCATACGGCGAATACGCCGTTTGCCAAGCCGACTTTTTGTACGGCGGAATGGAATACCCCTGTTTGTCACTCGTATCAGACGCAGTAGGCGAATATCTCGATTACACCGTTGCACACGAAACGGCGCATCAATGGTTTTACGGAATTATCGGCGTAAACGAGAGCGAGATAGGGTATTTAGACGAGGGCTTAACCGAGCTTTCAACCGCCTGTTTTATGGACGGGCGAGAGGGTAAAACCTATCGCGATTATATACTCGAGGCGGAAAATTCCTACGAGGCGATAAAGAGTTCGCTTACTTATCTCGGGATAACGACTCCGCCCGTTATGGAGAGGAATTTAAAAGACTTTTCAAGCGAGCTTGAATACGTTATGATAGCGTATAATCGCTCGGAAATTGCCTTTGACCGAGTAAAGAGCAGGCTTTCTGATAAGCTGTTTTTCAAAACGATGAAAAAGTTTATTAAAAACAACGCCTTTTCAAACGTGACTACGAGTGATTTAACTAAGGCTTTCGAGAGGGCTAAGAGGGGAACGGGCGAGTTTTTAAAAGGCTACGTTGACGGCGTTACCGCTATATAAACTTTAATATTTATATAAATTTGTAAAAACATTGACAAACGGGGATAATTAGTGTTAAAATGAGTTAGATTATAATAACTACGAGCATTTAAGGAGTTTTCCAACGATGTCAAAGCTTTTAAAAACTTTAACAACTTTAATATTAGCGCTTTGCGTATCCGTTTTCTTCGTTGCGTGCAATGATGACGATGCGAGCGACGCGGGTGACGCTACTACCGGCGATTTAGTTTACGAACTCGTAACGGGCGAACGCACCGTTAACGAGGGAACTGAGAACGAGAGTACTGAAGAGTACGAGTACTATAAAATCACCGGTTACACCGTTACGAGTGCAGACGCTATTAAGATGGCAAACGGCGATTTTTCTACCGTTAAAGGCAAGAGAGAAATTACTATTCCCGCAACCTACAAAGATAAACCGGTTGAGGAGATAGGCGCATCGGCTTTTGCAGATAGAATTATCTTAACAAAAGTTACTTTTGATGCTGGCAATAACATTAAAACTATCGGGGCAGACGCTTTTTCGGGTTGTACCAACCTTGAGAGCATTGAAAACCTTCCTTTCGTTGGAAAGAGTGCAGATGCAGTTGGCGAGGAAAGAATGCTTGGCTACGTTTTCGGTTCGAGCACCACGCTCACCGCGGTAACCGAGGTTTCGGCTAAGGCGTACGACGAACTCACTACTACCGACCTTAAGTTTAAGTTCCCCACCTCTTTAAAGAAGATTACCGTATCGGCTGATAAAATTCCCGAGTGCGCGTTCTACGGAATGACTATGCTTGAGGACGTTCAGTTTGCAAACGCCGTTACCGTTGGCGCGAGCGCGTTCTACGGTTGCTCGAAACTCGTTGAGGTTAAGATGCCAAGCGTTGAGATTGTTTACGACAATGCTTTTGCAGGTTGTACCGCTCTTCAAAGAATTAACTTTACCGATAACACGGTGTTAAAGTTTATAGGTGACGGGGCGTTCAACGGTTGTACTTATCTCGGTTATAACTACGTTACCGATGCCGAGGCTACCGTTAAGGTTGTAATTCCCGATACCGTTACTTATTTAGGTTCAAACGCATTCAAGGGTTGTTCGCTCTTAAAGTACGTTGAACTTGGAACGGGCGTTGCCGATATTAAAACGGGCGCTTTTGCAGATTGCACCGAGCTTTTAAAAGTTTCAGCATCAAACTCCGAACTTAAAGTTAAGGTAAGTGCGTTTGCAGGTTGCAAAAAGGATAACTTAAAGTTATACGTAGCTGGCGTAGAAACGAGCGTTTCAGATCTTGCTTTCGGCGAGTACGTAGCTTAAAAAATTACAAATTAAAAGAGTTTAGCTTTCGGCTAAACTCTTTTTTTGTTTAATTATTCGGCGGTGTTTTGTTCTTTATCGTTATCGTCCGTTTTAGGTTTACTCTTTACAACTTTTACTATAAATACGATAAGCATTATTATTGCGATTACGAACAACACGTCGATTATAATATTAACGTAATTTTTAAACAGCAACGTCATAAGCGTTATTAAAGTTCCCGCAACCAAGTTGCCGAGAACTATCGGCAAAAATGAATCTTTAAACTTCATATTCAAAAATACTGCTATTGCAGTACCCGTCCAAACTCCCGTTACGGGGAAGGGAATTGCAACGAAGATAAAGAGTGCTAAAATGAGGATTTTTCTCACCTTTTCCTCGGGAGCACCGTCGCTCTTTTTAGCAAGGTCACGGGCTTTTTGCTCGAACACCGCCTCAATCTTTTCAACGAGTTTTTTGATAAACTTGATTTTCTTTAACAGGTTGAATATGGGGATAAGTAGGAAAAACACTGGGATAACCACGAGCGAAGAACCGCAGTAGGCAAGTAGCGCCGATATAACTAACGGCAAGTTAAGCCCCGTTCCTATCGGAATTGCCCCCTTTAACTCTACGAGCGGAAACATTGAAATGAGTAGAGTTGTAAGCTGAGGATTATCTATTCCTGAAAGAAGTTTAAGCAATAATTCTCCCATAATTCTCCTAAAAAGATTGATTTTAATCTCAAATTATTTTATCATTATATATATTAACACAATCGTAAAAATATAGCAAGGACAAAATGATAACGTTGCAACAACTAATGTCGCCCGTGCGTCGCGCGGTGGACGATTACAAGATGTTAAAGGCGGGAGATAAAATTGCCGTTGGGCTTTCTGGTGGAAAGGATAGCGTTGCCATGCTTTCCGCGTTAGCAGGGCTTAGGCGCTTTTACCCCGAGCCGTTTGAAATAGTGGCGATAAGGATTGACGCTGGGCTTAAGTATAACGAGGCGGAAGAAGATGCGCTTAGAAAATACGTAGAGGAGCTCGGGGTTTTATACCACGTTGAAAAAACGGATATTTATCAAGTCGTATTCGAAGAGAGAAAGGAGAAAAACCCATGTTCGCTATGCGCTAATATGCGCCGTGGTGCGCTCAATCAAACGGCAAAAAAGCTGGGTTGCAATAAGGTTGCACTCGGTCACCATGCCGACGATTTGATTGAAACTTTTTTCCTCTCAATGATATACGAGGGGAGGCTTTCCACCTTTCACCCCGTAACCTATCTTTCAAAGGCAGACTTAACCGTTATAAGACCTATGATATACGTAAAGGAACACGTAATAAAGTCCTTTATCAAGGATAAGCCCGTGCTCGTAAACCCCTGCCCCGTAGACAAGCACACGCAGAGGGAAGAGGTTAAAACCACTATTTTCGAGCTTAGCAAGAAATATCCGCTTATAAAGGATAACCTATTCAACGCGTTGATAAACGACGATAGGCACAATCTTTTCAAAAAGCCCAAGGGCGAGTAATTAATATTGACTTGTATTTAGAAAAGTGGTAATATATAAATATATATTAAAGGAGTAAATTATGTATTATTTAGCGATAGATATAGGCGCGTCAAGCGGAAGGCACATTTTAGGCGAATATAAAGAGGGCAAGCTCACTTTAAAAGAAATTTACCGTTTCTCAAACGGCGCTGTCAAGCGTGGCGGAAAGCTTGTGTGGGACGTTGAGGAACTTTTCAAAAACATAGTCGCAGGCTTAAAAGAGTGCGGTAATTTAGGCGTTGTTCCCTATTCCGTAGGCATTGATACTTGGGGCGTTGACTACGCGCTTTTAGATGGTGACGGAAAGCTTATCAGCGAGGTTTTTTCTTATCGTGACGATAGGACGAGCGTTTCCATGCTCGAGGCTGAAAAGGTAGTTCCGTTTAAAAAACTTTACGAAATCACGGGCATTCAGCGCGCGCAGTACAACACCGTTTATCAGCTTTACGCGGATAAAATTTCCGGCAAGCTCCAAAAGGCTGAAACGATGCTTTCCATTCCCGACTATCTTCACTATCTCTTAAGCGGAGTTAAGAAGAACGAATACACGCACGCCTCCACTAGCGGTCTTTTAGACGCTAAAACGGGTGACTGGTCGTGGGAGCTTATCGATGCGCTCGGCTATCCGAGAAAGATTTTCGGCAAGCTTTATAAGCCCGGCGAAGTCGTTGGCAACTTAAAAGAGGATATTGCAAAAGAGGTTGGCTTTAACACTAAAGTGGTATTCCCCCCGTCACACGATACCGCAAGCGCGGTAATGGCTGTTCCCGCAATCAAGGGTCAACCGTTATATATCTCGAGCGGAACTTGGTCGTTACTCGGCACGGAGCTTTCCGCACCCATCACGAACGAAGAGGCGTATAAGTTCAACGCAACTAACGAGGGTGGCTACGCTGGCACGATTAGGTTTTTAAGAAACATCACGGGTATGTGGACCATTCAGAGCGTTAAGAAAGAGCTCGGCGGTAAATACAGTTACGACGATCTTATGAATTTAGCTATCGAGTGCAAGTCTACCGGTTCTATCGTTAACCTTAACGACGATAGGTTCTTAGCGCCTGACAGTATGATTGAGGCTATCAAAGGCTATTGCGCGGAGTACGGCTTAGTAGTTCCCCAAACGGTAGGCGAGATTATGGACGTAATCTATAGGAGTTTAGCCTCCATCTACGCCGAAACTATCAAGATGACTGAAACCGTTACAGGTAAGACTTTCGAGGTTTTAAATATCGTGGGTGGCGGTAGTAAGGACGGATATCTTAACAAACTCACCAAAGAGTATACCGGCAAGCGCGTGCTTGCAGGTCCTACCGAGGGCACGGCTGTTGGCAACTTGCTCGCTCAAATTATCTCCGCAGGCGAGATAAAAGATTTACCCGAGGCAAGAATGGTAGTTAAAAACTCTTTTGCCGTAATCGAAATATAATTTTAATCCGTTATAAACTTCGTTATGCATCGTTACTGCCGTCAATCCGTGACCGTAATGACCGAGTAGGTCAATTACGCCCAACGGCTTGCCGTCGAGCCTTGCCTAACTCGTTTCTAACGTCTTAAAACATCGCTTTGTATAAGCCTATTATTTGCAACTAACGTCTTAAAATGTCACGTTGTTTAAGCCTCTTGTGCTTGTCTAACGTCTTAAAATATCACGTTGTTCAAACTTAAAAAAGTGTAATAGTATACAATAAAAAAGCACGGCGACTGCCGTGCTTTAAAATTGTAATTCTATTAAAATAGCTCCTTGATAGGTATTCCAATGGATTTTGCAACCCTAAATAGAGTAAGTAATCTAACCGAACCGTCTCCTTTTAGCATTTTATTAAGAGAATACATACTTATGTTGCAAAAATCAGCAAACTGTTGCTTAGTTAAATTGTTAGCTATCATATAATGATACAGCTTTTCACTCTTGATTGTAATCTTCATTTAATTCTCTCCTTAACTGCTCATGATATATTATAATATACCGTTTGGTATAAGTCAAGACTTTTTATTCCATATGGAATATAATCATAATATGAATGCATTTAGTGAAAGATTAAAGGAGTTGCGTCTTGAAAAAGGGTTAACTCAAGTAGAGCTTGCAAAGGCTACGGGATTTACTCAGCCTGCTATTGCAAGGTGGGAAAACGGTTTGCAAATTCCAAATATTGAGACGGCTATAGTGTTTGCAAAATTCTTTGAGGTTACAACCGATTATCTTTTAGGGTTAGATAAGTAAGATGTGTTTTTTAGCACCTTTGATATAAAAATTTAATAAATTTAACGTTTGAATTAAAAAAGCACGGCGACTGCCGTGCTTTTAAATTATTACTTATTGTCGTAAGTTTTTGCCTTTTCTCTTAAAATCTTAACGCTGTCAACGTAAACGGCTTTGGGGTTTTCCTTAAGGCCGAATTTTTCAACAACTTGATTGATAAGATATTTTGCGTTCTTCATTGCTCTTGGCGATTTAATTCTCAAAAATACCGGAACTTCCGCGTAAGCTTTCTTGTGTGACGCGTCTTTACACTTAAGCCTCGTTTCAACCTTATCGTAGTCTAAATTCAAGAAAAGCTTTAAAGACTTGGTAGAGTAGCCAAGCTTGATAAGCTGGGTTCTACCCATATTAAAGCTGTCAAAATCGTTAGACACTCTTGACTTCACACCTTTATATAATAAAATGTAGTTCTTAAGCTCGTCGTAACGCTTAATGATTTCATAGTCAGCCTCAAGGAGCTTTTGAGCAAAGTTCTTCTCAATATACTTGGGCTTTTCAACTACGGGAGCAGTAGCTAATGCGGAGAGTGCGTCGCTGATAACGCTGGGGGCTTCGGTTACCTCTAAAGCGGAATTATCTTCCTCGCCAAAGAGTACTTCTTCAGAAACGAAGTCAGGGCGAATGGGCTCAACGAAGTCTAAATTCTCTTCAGCAACAACGTACTCGGGTTCTTTAACCTCGCGCGGAGTTTCTAAAACCGTGCCAACGTCCGTATGGTGAACGAATAAAGGCTCGGTCGAAATATCCTCAAGTACCTCGATGGGCTCTACGGGCGTAGAGGAGAACAACGTTTCCTCCATTACCTCGCTATTACCGCCAACTGAAAGTTCTTCAATACCGCTTTGAGCGGTAACTGCGGGAGCGGGAGCAACGGGTGCTACCGGCTCGAGATAGTCAAGGCTTTCCGTTTCCACCTGTGCGGGCTTAAATAAAACCTCGGTATCAATATCTGAGTTTTGGTTAACAAACAAAACGTCTTCAAAAACGCCGTTATTGTCTTTAAATGCCATAAAGTCACCTTCTTTTTTATTAGTACACGTTTATTATATAGTACTTTTTCAAAAATATCAAGGGTTTTTTGAAAAAACTGCCCTACAAGGCGAAAAAAGCGCAATTCCAACCTCGGAATTGCGCTAAAATTTACTCTTATTTACCTGATGCTATGGCGTTTACAAGCCTCATATCAACTTTTCCTTGATAGTTTTGCTTAAAGTATTTCATAACGGAGGGGATTGTTTTATCCTCGAGCCCGTCGATAATCGCCTTTATCTCCTCGGCGGATAATAATTTGGGAAGATATTCTTTGATAACTTCGATTTGATTAGTGAGCGAGATTACGTTTTCTTCTCTGCCAGCCTTTTTAAAGCCCTCTCTCTCCTCGGAAAGTTCCTTTTCAGCTTTTTGGAGCAAGGTGTCGATATCGCTTTCGAGAAGTTCCTCGCCTACGGCGCGTTTTTCAATAGTTAAAGCCATAGCTTTAGTTATGATAACGTTGAGGGCGGAAACCCTGTCCTTATCCTTTTGTTTCATAGCGTCTATTTATGCTTTTTTAAACTGTTCAAGCGTCATTTTACACCTCCATTATAACATTGATTGCTTTGTCCATTGCCGAAACGTCAATATCCTCAACTTTGCCCTGGTCGATAAGCGTTGCAACCTCGGGGTTGATAGGGAGATTTGCTAATACGGGCAAACCGTATTCCTTAGCAACCTCTTCAGTTTTTCCCTTGCCGAACACGTATAATTTTTCATCACAGTTCGGGCATACCGCGTAGCTCATATTTTCAACAACGCCAAGCACGGGAACGTTCATCATATTAGCCATCTTAACCGATTTTTCAACTATCATTGAAACGAGGTCTTGCGGTGTGGTAACCACGATAATACCGTCGATTTTAAAGCTTTGGAAAACGGTGAGAGGAACGTCGCCCGTTCCGGGAGGCATATCGATAAACATAATATCCGTTTCGCCCCACAAAACGTCGGTGTAAAACTGTTTAACCACGCCCGATATAACTGGGCCTCTCCAAACTACAGGCATACTCGGTTCTTCGAGAAGAAGGTTGATAGACATTACTTTTACGCCGTTCTTGCTGTACACGGGGTATAAGCCCTGTTCGCTACCTTGCGCCCTTAGATTATCAACTCCAAACGCTTTGGGAATAGACGGGCCCGTAATGTCCGCGTCAAGCACAGCGGTGTCAAGCCCGCGCTTTTTAGCGTTTACCGCGAGCATGCTCGTAACGAGCGATTTGCCAACCCCGCCTTTACCGCTCATAACGGCTATTATCTTTTTAAAGGAAGTTCCTTCCTTTGCTTTAATTTCAAATTGACTTCTGTCCTTGCAATCGCCTTTACTGCAAGAGGAACAGTTGTGTGAACACTCGCTCATAAAATCCTCCAAACGACATCGTTAGGTATATTATATACCTTAATTTAAATAATGTAAACATTTTTGCTCGTCCACCGTTGATTTTAATTTTTAAGTGTGGTACAATATAGTAGTATTTTACAAAAGGAGTAAGTTATGGCAAAAATCGGGTTTGATAGTGAAAAATATCTTCAAATGCAGTCCGAAAAGATTGCCGAACGCATTGACGAGTTCGGTGGAAAGTTATACCTTGAATTTGGCGGAAAGCTTTTTGACGACAATCATGCGGCGCGCGTTCTTCCAGGCTTTGCTCCGGATAATAAAATCAAGATGCTTTCTAAGCTTAAAGACAGTGCGGAGATAGTTATCGTTATAAACTCCGTCGATATTCAAAAGAACAAAGTTCGTTCGGACCTTGGCATCACTTACGATCAGGACGTTATTAGGCTTATAGGCATTTTTAAGAGCTACGGCTTATTTATTCAAAGCGTAGTTTTATCTAAGTTTGATAAAAACAACGAGCCTGCTATCCGCTTTAAAAAGAGGCTTGAAAAAATGGGGCTTAAGGTTTACCGCCATTACGTAATCGACGGGTATCCCTCTAACGTTCCCCACGTTATAAGCGATAACGGCTACGGCAAAAACGATTACATTGAAACTACGAGGAATTTAGTAGTTGTAACCGCTCCGGGTCCCGGTAGCGGAAAGATGGCAACGTGTTTATCCAACATTTATCACGATTTAAAGCGCGGTATCAAATCGGGTTATGCTAAGTATGAAACTTTCCCCATTTGGAACTTGCCTTTAAAGCACCCCGTCAACGTTGCTTACGAGGCTGCAACTGCCGACCTTAACGACGTTAATATGATAGACCCTTGGCACTTATCCGCATACGGAGTGACCACCGTCAATTATAATCGTGACGTGGAGATTTTTCCCGTGCTTAACGCGTTGTTTGAAAAGCTTATGGGAACGTCGCCGTACAAATCGCCAACCGATATGGGCGTAAACATGGCTGGCTTTGCGATTTGTGACGATGAGGTTTGCCGTGAGGCGTCCAAGCAAGAAATTATCCGCCGTTACTTTAAGGCGCTCGAAAACGAGAGGAGAAACAATTTAGACCCTGACGAGTCTGAGAAGATTTTCCACTTAATGCAGGGCTTAAATATTTCGATAGAGGATAGAGAAGTTTACAACGTTTGTGTAAAAAAGCAAAGCAAAGTAAAAGTTCCGTGTTCGGCAATCGAGATGCCTGACGGCACGTTTATAACGGGTAAAACGAGCGATATTTTAGAAAGCCAAAGCGCAATGCTTATAAACGCTTTAAAATACCTTGCCGATATTCCCGATGAGGAGAATTTACTCCTCCCCGAAAGAATAGTTCCTATCACCGAGCTTAAGGTTAAGTATTTATCCTCGGTAACTCCCAGGCTACATATTGACGAAATGCTTATAGCTTTATCCTCCTCATCGTACACGAATAAGTACGCTCAAAGGGCGATAAGCAAGCTCCCCCTTCTCAGTGGAGCACAAATGCACTCTTCCGTACTTCTTCCTCATATTGACGTGAAGATGTTAAGAAAGCTCGGCATCGTGTTAACTTCCTCTCCCGTATATGAGGAAAAGCCTGTAAAACAATAATTAAACGCTCCCTTAGGGGAGCGTTTTTTATAGATATTTTTTTAAATTTTCTTCGAACTCTTCTTCCATTTGAAGAAGTTTTTTTGCAAATTCTAACGCCTTTTCATCGGAAACGCAAGCGCTGTCGTTTATAATCTTATTAAGTTCAGTTATACCCATAACCGTACCTTTTATCATAATCTCGGCGATGTGCGACCTACTGTCGTCTGCTGCGGTATTCATTTTGATAGCCGACCACATCATAAACTTTTTCATTTTGGAAACGTCCTTTATTTCGTAGCCGTTATCTTTCATATACGCCTTAAGCTCGTCGGAAAACTTTTCATAGCGTTCGTATTCCGAGCGTAGCTCGTTGCGTAGTTCGTAGTGATCAACGCTGTCGGTTACGTCCTTTATAGAAAGCAGGGCGACGCTGGCGTTTCTCAAAACCTCGTTGATAAAATCAAGATTGCAATTTTCCACGGTAAACCTCCTTTTACTTTAGCGTGAGTAATAAAATTAAATGTATGCAAAAATAGTTGACAAAAAACTTAAAAAATTGTATCATAGGCAGGAACCGCTCGGAAAAGGCTCCGGAAGAGTGAGTAAATCACCGCCTTTAAATTCGGCGAGATTAGACAGGAGGAGTACTAAAATGTACGCAATTATCGAAAACGGCTCAAAGCAGTACAAAGTAGCGGTAGGCGATACCGTTAAGTTTGAAAAGCTTGATGCTGAGGTTGGCGCTAACGTTGAATTCAATGCAATCTTCGTTACCGACGGCAAGAGTGTAAAAGTAGGCAAGGACGCGAAGGCGTTCAAAGTAACCGGCGAAGTTCTCGCACAGGACAAGATGAAGAAGATTATCGTTTTCAAATACAAGTCCAAAAAGAACATCAGAAAGAAGCAGGGTCACAGACAGCCCTTTACGGCTGTTAAGATTACCGACATTGCTAAAGGAGAATAATTATGTTTTTGATTAAATTATTTGCTCATAAGAAAGGTGTTGGTAGCTCCAGAAACGGACGTGACAGTGAGGCTAAGCGTTTAGGTATTAAGCGTTCTGACGGTCAAAAGGTACTTGCAGGCTCTATCTTAGTAAGACAGAGAGGCACTAAGTTCTATCCCGGCAAAAACGTAGGTCTTGGTAAAGACTACACTTTATTTGCAACTGCTAACGGCGTTGTAAGATACGAGAGAGTTGGTAAGGATAGAAAGCAGGTTTCGGTTTACGAAGCGTAATAGGTTAAAATGAAAAAGGTGAGGGTTGAACCTCACCTTTTTTAATCCGTTATAAACTTCGTTATGCGTCGTTACTGCCGTCAAGTCGTGACCGTAATGACCAAGTAGGTCTATTACGCCCAACGGCTTGCCGCCGAGCCTTGCCTAATTCGTTTCTAACGTCTTAAAATATCACGTTGTTTAAGCCTCTTGTGCTTGTCTAACGTCTTAAATTTTAATCCGTTATTTTGGGCATTATACTTCGTTTCTGCTCAAGTGATAGACTTCGATGACCAACAAGGTCAATCTCAGCCTATCACTTTCACGAGCCTCGTCTAATACCCAAACTAACGTCTTAAAATATCACGTTGATTAAACTTTGTCTACCTAACGTGTTTTTAACGGCTAAAAACAGTTTATAAAACTATCAAAAATAAAAAACGTCCAAAGCGTAAACGATAGTTTACTCATAACGTAACAAATGGTTACTCATAACGCAAACTGAATTTTGCTCATAACGTTGGCACAGCCAACTCATAACTAATTAATAGCGTTGCGCAAGCAACGTTTATCTGTCGCTCCAGCGACCTACTAACGAAATAAAACGCGCTATATTATTTTTCCGCTTTCGGCACTTTGAAATATCACAAAATAACCCTCCGATAACGGCTTGTAGGGAGATAGGGGTAAAAACCTACAAAACTCCTTTAGCTCGGGAGGTGTTTCCATATACTTTCCCTTTACCGCATAGCATAAATACTTTACCTCTCCGCATTCGTAAACTCGACCTACCGAATAGCTCCTATCGTTATCGTAAGGTATCTTTACGAACTCACCGTCGGGAATTACCGAGCAAAGCTCGGTATCGGAGGGGTGGCAGTATATTATTTTGTCAAATCGCTCTTTGACGGAAGGGTAGAAGTTTCCCCCTTGGAGTTTTTGAGAGAGCTCTTCATATAATAAAGCCTCGCTACCTGCCTCGTTTTTTGGCGGGCTTTTTTTATCTTCAAAACCCCCGTGGTTATCATCGTTATAAATATGCTTGGTTTCAAAGTTTTCCTCCTCGTAATAGTTGTGGGTGGCGAGCATCTCGTCATCGTAGTTATCCTCCGAGCTTTTGCTTTTTAACGCGCTTAATAAGGAGGATAAATCTCCTCCCTCTTTATAACGGCAATAAAGAACGGGCGTTTGATTTTCGCTTGAAAATACTGCCACGCAAAATCCGTTTTTCGCCTCGTTTAGCGGAATTTTTCCCTCAAAATTAAGCCCCGAGCTAAACGCTAACTCGTAGAGTTTTCCACCTGCTAAAGCAAAGGCGCAAAATTCGCCTTTTAGCGTTGTTACAAGAAAAATTTCCCCTTTAAAAACCGCATGCTCGCCCTCGCTAAAAACCTTGAGGGTAGCGTTAACTCCAAAGCCGTTTGATTTGTCAACCTTATTAAAAATTAAGAACTCTTTCACCTTTAATTCCTCTTTCTAAGATATATTATTTTAAGCGGTTAAAAATAACGATTTATGCAAAATTCGAACATATTTTGTAACTTGTTTGCCCCCTAAACACATATTTGTGTAAAAAACGTAAAATTTGATAAAAACTGTTTACAATTTGCACAACGTATGATAAAATAACTACAGTGAAAATTTGTGTTTATATAGAATATAAACGCAAAGCAATGCAATAAAAGATATTTTAATGGAGGCATTTTTAATATGAAGTACCAGATTAGTAACGAATTTACCAAAAACGCACAAGTTTTAAAATTCGTTGAAGACAGTGCAAACCTTTGTAAGCCTGACAATATCGTTTGGATTACGGGTGACGAGGCTCAGCTTGAGGGTTTAAGGCAAGAGGCTTTAAAGACGGGCGAGCTCATCAAACTCAACGAAGAAAAACTTCCCGGTTGCTACCTTCACCGTTCTGACGTTAACGACGTTGCGCGTGTAGAAGGCAGAACCTTTATTTGCTGTGACAAGCAAGAAGATGCAGGCCCTATCAACAACTGGATGGCACCTGCTGAGGCTTACGATAAAGTAGGCAAGATTTTCGACGGTGCTATGAAGGGTAGAACGATGTACGTTATTCCGTACTCTATGGGCGCTGTTGGCTCGACTTTTTCTAAGGTAGGTATCGAGGTAACCGACTCTATCTACGTAGTAGTTTCCATGAAGATTATGACGAGAATCGGCAAGGCTGTTCTTGACGTTCTTGGTGACAGCAACGATTTCGTTCGCGGTCTTCACGCAAAAGCTGACCTTGATCCTGAAAAGAGATACATTCTCCACTTCCCTCAGGACAATACTATTTGGTCGGTTAACTCCGGTTACGGCGGAAACGTTCTTCTCGGCAAAAAGTGCTTTGCACTTCGTATCGCATCTTATCAAGGTAAGAACGAGGGCTGGATGGCTGAGCACATGCTCATCGTAGGTATCCAAAATCCTCAAGGCGAAATCAACTACATCACCGCTGCGTTCCCCTCGGCTTGCGGTAAGACCAACCTTGCAATGCTTATTCCCCCCGAAACTTATGCTAAGAAGGGCTACAAAGTATGGTGTGTAGGTGACGATATTGCTTGGCTTAGAGTAGGTAAGGACGGTAGACTTTGGGCTATCAACCCCGAAAACGGTTTCTTCGGCGTTGCTCCTGGTACTAACAAGAAGTCCAACCCCAACGCATTATACTCCACTATGAAAAACACCATTTTCACCAACGTTGCGTTAGATCCTGAAACTAACACCGTTTGGTGGGAAGCTATGGAAAAAGATACTGCAGACAAGAAAAAGCCTGCTAAGCTTATTGACTGGAAGGGTAACCCCTGGACTCCTGACACCGTTGATGAAAACGGCAAGGAAGTTAAGGCTGCTCACCCCAACAGCCGTTTCACCGCTCCTGCGGTTAACTGCCCCTGCATTTCTTCTGAATTCGAAGCACCTGAAGGCGTTCCCGTAACTGCTATCGTATTTGGTGGTAGACGTGCAAAGACTGCTCCGCTCGTATATCAATCGAGAGACTGGAACAGCGGTGTATTCGTAGGTTCTATCATGGCGTCTGAAACTACTGCTGCAGCTACTGGTGCGGTAGGCGTAGTTCGTCGTGACCCGATGGCAATGCGTCCCTTCGTTGGCTACAATATGGCTGACTACTTTGCTCACTGGATTGAAATGGGCAAGAAGATCGGCAATCAACCCAAAATCTTCAACGTTAACTGGTTTAGAACTGACGATGAAGGCAACTTCATTTGGCCGGGCTTTGGTGATAACCTCCGCGTTCTTGAATGGATTATCAAGAGATGCAAGGGTGAGGTTAGCGCTAACGAGGTAGCTATCGGTTACGTTCCCAACGCGGAAGACATCAATATTGAGGGTCTTGATATCGACGTTGACACCGTTAAGGAACTCCTTAACGTTGATACTGCTACTTGGCTTGAAGAAGTTAAGGGTATTAAAGAATTCTACGCACAGTTTGGCGATAGACTTCCTGCAGAGCTTGCTAAAGAACTTGCTGCTTTGGAAGACAGATTGTCTAAATAAGAGTAGTTTGATAGCAAACTTTATATAAAAAGCAACGAGCCGTCGCAACTTTGCGGCGGCTTTTGGCAATTTTTGCGAATAATAACGTGAAAAACGGTTTATACTTTTAAGGTGGACGATATGATTAAAACTTGTTTCGTATTAGGCGCTGGCGGTGCGCGCGGTATAGCGCACATAGGCTTTTTGCAGGCAATGGACGAGAACGGGATAAAACCCGATTTTATTGCCGGTTGTTCTATGGGCTCGGTTATAGGCGGTTGCTATGCAAGCGGAATGAAACCTGCGGATATGCTAAAGATTGTGGATACTATGAAAATGTCACAACTGGCGGACGCGTCTATTTTCCCTTTCAACAAAAAGAGTATTTTAAAATCGGCTAAGCTTAGAAAGAGGCTTGAAGAGCTATTAGGTGATAAAACGTTTAGCGACCTCCAAATTCCCTTTGAGTGTATCGCAGGTGACATTGTTACCGGCGAGGTAGTAGTGCTCAAAACGGGTAGCGTAGCCGAGGCGGTTAGAGCAAGCTCCTCAATACCTGCGGTATTCCGCCCAGTTGAAATGGGGAATAGAGTACTCGTTGACGGAGGTATATTTATGCCTCTTCCTTTAACCTGTGTTAAAGATTTTAATGCGGACGCCGTTATCGTTGTTGACGTTTTAGGGCCTCTTCCCGATTATCAAAAGAACAAGGGGTTATTAAATCACGTTTTAAGAACGGTTGACGCAAACAGCGCGTATTTGCGCCGTAGGCAGTTAAAGAGTTATCGCCACGATTTACTCATTTGCCCAGAACTTGGCAACATGAGCCAGTTTAAAGTTGAAAACCTCCGCTTTGCCTACGAACAAGGCTATAAAGCAGGGCTTGAAAACGCTCAAAAAATTAAGGAAATCATTGAAAAGAAAAGAGCAAGTAAAATTCGCTCGTCAAACAGATAGAACCTAAAAAGCGGTAGAAAATTCTACCGCTTTTTTGTCGTTAAATCTATTCTTTTGCTCATTTCCTCGTGTCGTTTAATATAAGCGAGCGCTGGTGCGGTTGAGGGACGAGAGGGCTTAGGCTTGTTTTCAGCATTTATCGGCTTTTGATTGTCTTTAGGAGGTTTTGCTCCCACGGCGGAAGAAACCTTTTCAATCATAGGCAAAAGCGATTGAGCGGTGTTTTTTAATGGTGATAGTTTTTCAATCAAGTCAAACAAGCCGAATTTTTCCATAATTCCCCTCTATTTTAAAAATCTTGAACTAAATTTCGTTAAAAAATCATTGATTATTATAAAGTTTTAGTATATAATGTTATATGTATAATGCTCACGCGTATACACGCGCGCCGTTAGTTTTTATACTTTATGCGCGAATATAATCAATTATTCCACTTTTAAGGCGCATTTGCCTTAAAGCTTAAGGGAGAAGATATGAAGAAGTTTTTAGCATTATTACTCACCGTGCTCACTATGCTCGTTTGCTTGACAGGCTGTAAGGATGACGTTAGCCCGCTTGCCAACGTAGGCGGTGAGGTTAAGTCGGGCAACGGCACTTTCGCAGTTGAAAAGGGAGATTACCTCTATTTTATCAACGGCGTAGCAACCGATTTTAACAGCAATGAGATGGGTAGCGTTTTAAAAGGTGCGCTCTGCCGTGTTAAAACGAGCGAGATAGGCGTTAAAGATGCAGGCGTTGAGGTGGTAATTCCCAAACTTATGGCAACATCATCGGCAACCAACGGCGTATTTATTTACGGCGATACCGTATACTACGCATCTCCCTATGATGAAAAGGATAAGTCTGGAACAATCAGAAGTGATTACACCGATTTTAGATATTTCAATCTTAAAGACGCGAAGTCGCAAAGAATAGGCTATGAAGATAGCACCGTTAGCAAATATCAGTTCATTCAAAACGGCGGTAAGGTATATCTTGCGTACGAGTACACCGAAAAGGTTGACGAGAAGGACGTTAAGAAGTTTAGAGTTTTAGATATGGCTGGTAGCGAGGTTTACAGCACGAGCGGTTATTCTTCCCTCTTGTTTGCGGACGATAATTCCAGCAAGATTTTCTTTGCTAAGGCAGCGTACTCCGAATCTTTAAAGGCTGACGAGGCGTTCTCAGAGGTTTACCTCTACAACGTTGGTAGCGCTGATGCCGAGCTCGTATACAGCGGTTGCGGTCAAAACGCTCTTGAGAGAGACGGTAGAAAGGAAGACGCTACTTATAAGGCAAAGATTTTCAGTTATGACGATGGCACGTATTACACCGATTTCATGGGTGTTACGGTTAACCTTATTAAGAACACCGGTAAAGTTTTAGTTATGAAGGTATCGAGCGTTGATACAAATCTCGCTACTGCATACTACTTCGGTTTAGACCTTACTAAAACGGCAACCGTTGCAAACCTTGAGGAAATGGGCAAGAGCAACACCTATATTGATACCGCTCTTGCATCAACCTCTTACTTTAAGTCTTTAAACGAAGTTTACTACGTTGAAAACACCACCTACTTAAAGGGTCTTGTAAAATTCAACTATGAAAACTTAAGCAACGAATATCACGGCAGAACGCTCGTTTCGGGCGATGCGGAAGGCTACAACATCTCGTCTGTTGACGGCAACTATATGTATCTTTGCGGTAGCGCTGGTGACTATTATAGAATTGACCTTGTAACTGCAGGCGCTGAGCTTAAAAAGATCAATGCAATTAAGGCAAAATCGGTAACTGAGTGGTTTGCGCCGAGAGTTGTTAACAACAAGTTCATTTGCGTTTACAGCGATGCGATTTTCCAAGGCTACACCTATTCGGTTGACGTTTCTAAGATTGACGATGCAACCGTAGGTGAAAACGGCAAGACTGCATACGAAACCTATCTTGAAGACCATTCCGAGCTTGAAAGAGCTGAGGTAATTGCTCTTGGCAACACTATCGTTGGTAAAATGACAGAGGACAATGCAAAGGCGTTCACCACCGCTTTAGATGCAACGTATCCTGAAGAAACTACTGACGAAGAATAAAAAATCGAAAAAACTCAAAAAGTCCGCCTTTTTAATCGGCGGACTTTTTACGGGGAATTTATGAAGATACTTTCTTACGATATCGAAAGCACAACCGGTAGTCATAGCGATGGTAGCATGTGCACTTTCGGTTACTGCATTGCAGATGAAAAATTTAATATAATCGAGCAAAGAGATATCGTAATGCGCCCACACGGCAAGCGCTACGAGCCGAGAATTAAGCTCCATTACGACAAGGCGTTTATCAAGGCGCAAAAGCCCTTTCCCGAGTATTATGAAGAGATTAAAAGGCTGTTTAAGGAAAGCGACCTTATAATCGGTTTTTCCGTTTCTAACGACGTTGACTTTTTAAACAACGCTTGCGATATATACAAGCTCGATAAAATAGAGTACGAGTTTTTGGATATTCAGCTTTTACATAAGACTGTTGAAAAACGCCAAAACGCAAGTGGGCTTGAAAGCGTTGCCAACGAGATGGGCATAGAGTACCTGGCTCACCGTAGCGATGAGGACGCGCGCGTAACCTTACTCCTTTTAAAAAACATAACCGAAAGTTTGGGTTTAACGATAGACGGGGTGCTCAACAAATACCACATAACCCAAGGTGTAAATAGCAAGATTGAAACAACTCCGTGCACCAACGGCGTTTACACTAAAAAGGAACTTAACTGCCTTATAAACGACTTTATTGATAAAAATTATAGGCACAACCGCAGATACAAGGGCGGTTTATCGTACAAGTCGTTCGCGTTTTCAGACGAGTTAAAGTATGGTGACGTTGATACCTACCGCCGAGCGATAAAGAAAATATACGAGCTAAACGGCAGGGTTGGTCAGATTGAAAACTGCAATCACTTCGTATCGAAAGACGGAACTTTTACTGAAAAGGAGAAAAAGTCCTTAACTCTTCGCAACGAGGGAAGAAAGAGGATAACGCCCATCACTTTCGATGCGTTTATAAACATGGTGGGCGAATTGCCCGCTATTGACTTTTCAGGCGATAGCGAGCTTATCAAAAAGCATCGCAGAGAGGCAAGGCAAAAGCGCCTTGAAAAGAGGGCGGAATATTTAAAACAAAAATCACTTGAGAAAAAATCTCAGCAAAATAAAAACTCAAAGTAAGCCTAACTTTGAGTTTTTTAATATTCTTTTCTTCCAAGCAAATAATCAACTGAAACGTTAAAATAATCAGCCAACTTGTTAAGATTAGGTGCAGTAGGTTCGCTTTGATTTGTTTCCCAGTAGCAAACAACCGACGGGCTAACCTGCAGTTCTTCAGCAAGTGTGGCTTGACTTAACCCACGTTCTTTTCTTAATTCTAATAATCTTTCAGCGAATATTTTCATATTCACATTATACTCAATAAATTTAATAATATTATTGACGCTCAATATATTGAGTGATATAATAAGAGGTGAGAATTTTTGGTGTTTGGATTATAATGTCAGTATGTTGTATTATAGGGCATAGGGAAATTGCTCTCACTCAAAATTTAAAAGATAAGGTATACTCAGTAATCTATGATTTAATAAAAAGCGGTGTTGAGGTATTTTTATTTGGTAGCAAAAGCGAGTTTAACGAATTATGTTACGAGATTGTAACTAATTTGAAAGGGGAATTTCCAAATGTGAAACGCATTTTTGTTAGAGCTGAATACCCTATAATTGATGATTTATATTACGGATATTTAAAAGGGTTTTACGAAGAAAGTTATTATTATGATAAAGATTTTAATAGTGGAAAGCTAAGCTATATAAAACTTAACGAGCATTTGATTGATTGTTCTGACTGTTGTTTATTTTACTATGATTATAGTTATAAGCCAAAAACAAACACAAAAAGCGGAACGCGCTTAGCATACGATTATGCTGTAAAGAAACGTAAACGAATAATAAACGTTTATAATGAATAAGTTCAACTTGAACGCAATACTGGGTATTGCAATAACTTTTTATATAGTAAAAAATAACACTAAAAAAGACGGATTGCTCCGTCTTTTTTTTATCTTATAATATATCAACGCCTAAGCGTTTAGCCTCTTCTTCCATACCGTCAGGCCACAAGGATACTTGAACCTCGCCGATATGCGCTTTTTGAAGGAGGTATAAGCAAAGCCTCGATTGACCTATTCCACCGCCGATAGTCAAGGGGAGTTCGCCCGAGATTATTTGCTTGTGGTAATCAAACGCAAGTCTTTCTTCCTTGCCTTGTGCTTTTAACTGAGCAACGAGAGATTTTTCGTCAACGCGTATTCCCATACTTGAAATTTCAAGCGGAGCGTCAAGCACCTCGTTGTAGAACAAGATATCGCCGTTGAGTGACCAGTCGTCGTAATCGGGGGCTCTACTGTCGTGCGGAGCGCCGTTTAAAAGCTTTGAGCCTATTCCCATTAAAAATACCGTGCCGTACTTTTTAGTAAGCTCGTATTCTCTTTCTTTTCCGGAAAGGGTGGGGTATAACTCTTCCGCCTCGAGCGTGGTGATAAACTTAACGTTTCTGTTTACGTTGAGGGTTAAAAAGTCAAATTCCCTTTTAGCCATTTCACTAACGTCGGCAATCGCGTCAACTATAGTTTGAACTGTTTGCTGTAAGTATTCAACCGTTCTATCCGCCCTATTGATTACTTTTTCCCAGTCCCATTGATCAACGTAGATAGAGTGAATATTGTCAACGCTGTCATCACGGCGAATGGCGTTCATATCGGTGTACAAGCCGTAGCCACTTTTAAAGCCGTACTTTTTAAGTGCCGTTCTTTTCCATTTTGCAAGGCTGTGAACGATTTCCGCATCGCGACCGAGCTCCTTAACGTCAAACCTAACGGCTCTTTCAACACCGCTCAAATCGTCGTTAAGCCCCGTGTCTGAAAAAACTAAGATGGGTGCGGAAACGCGAGTAAGGTTGAGCTTTTCGGCAAAAACTCTCTCAAAATTATCCTTGACGAACTTGATAGCCTTTTGGTTGGTTATAAGGTCGCAATTTGGTTTATAACTCTTTGGTATTACTAAACTTTTCATATTATCTCACATTTAAAGGTGGTTTTGGTGTAGTGTTCCTCACCTTTTTTAAGTATAGCCGTGGGGAAATCCTCACGGTTGATTGCATCGGGATACGTTTGGGTTTCCAAACAATAACTGTCAAGCGTGGTGTATATTATTCCGCCCTTGCCAACTCTTTCGCTCATACCGCCTGCGTATAACTGAACGGCGGGTCTATCGGTGAGCACGGTCATTTTAACACCACTCAAATCGGAGTAGGCGTAAGCTACGGGCTTGTACGCCCCGTCGCCGTTTAAGCAGTAGTTAACGTCGTAACAGCCAACCTTAGAATTATTCTCTTTTATCTTTTTAAATTCGGTAAAATCGTAAGGCGTGTTTTTTACGGGTAACAACCTGCCCGTTGGAATTAAGGTATTATCGACTTCGGTAATAAACTCCCCGTCGATTTTCAAATAGTTTTCGTGCGCCGTTTTACTGCCTGCCCCGTCCAAATTAAAGTATGAATGGTTGGTAAAGTTGCAAACGGTATCGCTATCGGAGGTTGCAAAGTACTCGATATCGAGAGTGCTCGAGGTAAGGGTAAACTTAACGCCAGCCGTCATATTGCCGGGAAAACCCTCCTCCCCGTCGGGCGAGAAGATGGAAAGGGTGAGGGAGTTGTTTTCGCTATCAACTCTTTCTTCCTGCCAAACTCTGTGCGAAAAGCCTACGTTTCCACCGTGGAGATTATTTTCTCCATCGTTTTTATTAAGCTGATAAGTTTTGCCGTTTAAAGTAAAAGCACCGCCCTTAATGCGATTGCTGTTTCTGCCAACCGTTGCACCTATGTAATTGCCTAAATTTTCGTAAGAGGAAAGCTCGTCGTAACCCAAAACGATATCTACCTTTCCGTTTTTAGACGGAACTGTAAACTCGGTTAAGGTTGCGCCAAAGGTTATAACGCTCGCGCTTGAATTTTCAGAGCAAAGCGTGTATTTATACACGGGCTCGCCGTTTTTAGTTTTTCCGAACAGGGTTTTAGTTATCATAATTGCATTAAGTTAGATTTTATTTAATATATTTATAAATATAGCAATTTTAGCCGTTTAAGTCAAGCGACGGAGGCGTTAAAAAATAATTATGGGTGATTATTATGGGTTTTATTGAGAGCATTAACGGGTTTTTGAGGCTTTGCAACTTAAGCGACGCGCCCTATCGCATAACCGCGCTCGGTAATTCCGGGGTGTTTATAGAAGGAGTTTTAAAAATTTGCGACTTGAAAACCGAGCGCATAATCTTAGCTGTAAAGGGAGGAAAGATTTCCTTTTACGGCAAGGGTTTATCTATCGGCTCGTACGTCGAGCGCGATTTATCAATAGTTGGGAGGGTGGAAAAAATAGAGTGGCAGGCTTAAAAAGAGGACTTCTTCGTATAACGTACAAGGCGAGTGGAAAAAATATAAATTACCTACCCGAATACTTGCATTTTAGGGGGGTAAACGTCTTTGATTTTGCTCTCGAGGACGAAAAAACCTGCCTCGTTACGATTGACTGCGTTGAAAGCAATAAATTTTTTGCTATTTGCAAAAATATGTGCTATAATAAAAAAGTAGTTGGATACAAGGGGATTTTATCCCCTTTTGCGACGTTTTTTTGCCGAATAGGGCTTGCGCTTGGCGTGATACTGTTCACACTTTTATCCTATCTTTTAGGCGGAGTGGTGCTCGGCGTTCGCGTTGAGGGCTCGGCAAAGTGCTTTGAGATGGAAACTCTTTCCGTCATAGAGAGCTTAGGCGTTAAAAAATACTCTAATTTTAAAAAGATTGATTTTGACGAGCTTGAAAACGCCGTTTTAAAGAGCAATGAGAAAATCTCGTTCGTAACCGCTCATAAGCAAGGCAATATCTTGGTCGTATCAACCGAGCTTTCCTCGGGCATTTCAAAACCGCTGTCTAAAAACGTGGGTGACGTGCTGTCGGGGGTGGACGGTGTCGTTGAGGAAATTTCTGTGCTTAGGGGCACGGCGCTCGTTGCGGTTGGCGATAGCGTGAAAAAGGGAGATGCGCTCGTTGGCGCGTACGTCCTCGGCAAAGAAGAGGGTGAGCGGTATGAAACTTTCACCGTTGCCCGAGTTAAAGTATTAGAGAGCGTTTGCTTTGAATACGAGGGGCTTGCTGTGAGCGATAGAACCGTTGAGCTTGCTTACGCCCTTTCTGAATTTAAGATAGATAGCGGTGAGATAGTAACTAAATCTCACGATATAATAGGCGATAAAATAGTGGTAAACTTATCGGTTAGGCACGTTTTTTACGGAGGGAACAGTTGAAAAATTACACGGTTGAAATCAAAACAGGCAATAAGCTTGCCGAACTTTTAGGGGTGTTTGACGAGAACCTCAACGTTATAAGCAAGGAGCTTGGCGTCGTTGCGTTCGTTGACGACGGGTTTATCAAGGTGACCGGCGAAAAGGAAAACGTTGATTTTGCAAAGGCGGTTATCGAAAAACTCTTAGAGGTAGTCAACGCCAAAGAACCTCTTGACAAATCGCGAATTCTTTACTGCATAGATATGGCAAGAGAGGGAAATCTTGACGGGATTGAAAAGATTTTCAGCGGAGTAATCGCAGTTACCTCTCGCGGAAAGCAAATCAAGCCAAAAACGGTTGGGCAAAAAAAGTACGTTGACGCAATCAATAAAAACACCGTTATATTCGGCGTTGGCCCTGCGGGTACGGGTAAAACTTATCTTGCCGTGTGCATGGCGGCGGTGGCGTACAAGCAAAAGCTTACCGAAAAGATAATTTTAACGCGTCCGGCTGTTGAGGCTGGTGAAAAGCTTGGCTTTTTGCCGGGTGATTTGCAAAACAAGGTAGACCCCTATCTCCGCCCGTTATACGATGCGCTCGGCGAGATGTTCGGATATGAAACTTATCAAAAGTTAATCGAAAAAAATATAATAGAAATCGCTCCGCTCGCATACATGCGCGGTAGAACTCTTTCAAACAGCTACGTTATATTAGACGAGGCTCAAAATACTACCAAAGAGCAGATGAAGATGTTTTTAACGAGGCTTGGTGAAAACAGCAAGATGCTAATCACGGGTGACGTTACTCAGATAGACTTGCCTCAAGGCAAGGAGAGCGGGCTTATCCACGCAACTAAAATATTAAAAAACGTAGAGGGGATAGAAACGGTAGTTTTAACGCATAAGGACGTTGTTCGAAATCCCTTAGTAGCCCAAATCGTAAAGGCTTACGTAAAAAGTGAAGAATCTCAAAAGGAAATAAAAAATGAGAGCAATAGATAAAAATTCAAAGTTAAAGGGAAAAGAGCTTTTCAAGATAGCGGTAGTGTTCTTGTTAAACACCTGCGTCGTGATGGGCTTAATGCTAGTGTTCCTCCTTGTAAAATGCGGGGGAATTATGCAAACGGTGGAGTACGTTCAGTCAAGCACTAAGCTCGTGCTGTTTATACTGTTTTCGGTAATGGTGCTCGGCGTCGTTTCGTATCTTTACTTTCTAAGCCAAAATAAAGAGGTGTTTAGAAAGCCTAAGAAGATAACGATGATTTATTCTGCGGTTATCCTTTCGATGATAGCGTCCTACCTATTCGGTATGATAAACGTCTACTTAAGACCTATCTCGCTGTGCGCGCTGTTTATCTTGATTTTAGTGGACAAGCGCACCGCCGTGTTTATGAACTGCGTGTTTGCATTATTAATGATGCTCACAGACCTCTTGTGCGTTTCGTTTGCTGGCAACGGCAATTACGTTTTAGTATCTCTAATCTTATGCTTTGCAACGGGAATGTTCTCCGTGTTCTTGGTAGACGGCGAGGGTTCGCGTGGAAAGGTTTTAGTAATGGGCTTTGTAATTTCCTTGCCCGTTATTATATCTGCTGGCGTTATGGAGTTTACGCTCCTCCAGCTCAACAAAGTGTTGTTCCCCGTTCTTTACGCGCTCGGTAGCGGGCTGTTAGCAACCTGTTTAATGACGGTTATCTTGCCCCTTTTCGAAGTGACTTTCGGCGCGCTCACCAACTTTAGATTGACCGAACTTACCGACCATAAGTCAAGGCTTATAAAAGAACTTTCAATCTCAGCACCGGGAACGTTTAGTCACACCATTATCGTTGCTATGCTTGCCGAGGCTTGCGGTAACGCCATAGGCGAAAACCCATTGCTCGTTCGCGCATGCGCATACTATCACGATATGGGAAAGCTTAAAAACCCCGAGATGTTTACTGAAAACCAAACGGGTAAAAACCCGCACGACGCACTCTCTCCCGAGCTTTCCACCGATATTATCCGCTCGCACGCGAGAGACGGTGCTGACCTTATTAGAAAACGCAGACTTCCCGAGGCGTTTGCCGAGGCTGCCGAACAACATCACGGAACTTTACCTATAAGGTACTTTTACATGAAAGCGAGCAAGTTTACCGACGGAAAGCTCGCGCTTGACAATTTTAGTTATTACGGTCCTAAGCCCCAAAATAAGATTAACGCAATCATTATGATATGCGATGCTTGCGAGGCAAAGGTTAGAGCGGTTAGCAACCGCACGCACGAGAACGTTGATAAAGCCGTTAAGGAAATTATCGAAGAGAGAATGGATATGGACCAGTTCAACGAGTGCGATATCACCTTCCAAGAGCTCGGCGTTATAAGAAACACTATCACCAACACCTTATCGGGAGTATATCACGATAGAGTTAAGTATCCCAAGCTCAAATCGGGAGGAAGAAGATAGTGGCAGGCATCACTATATCCAAAAACAAAAAGCTCGGGTTTGACGTTAATAGGGTTGCCGATGCAGTTTACACTATTTTAAATCAAACGGGCAAGCTTTCCGCCGAGGTTAATTCCGTTGACGAAGAGTATATTAAAGAGCTCAACCGTTCAACTCGCGGAATAGATAGGGTGACGGACGTATTGTCTTATCCCTCTCTCGACGACGTTAGGTATAAAAACGTTACCCTAAAAGATTTTCCGTTAGACGTTGACGGTAGTGGAAAGAGGGTATTTTTAGGCAGTATCGTTATATGTGAAAAGAGGGCAAAGGAGCAGGCTAAAGAATTTGGGCACAGCTTAGATAGAGAACTTTGTTATCTTTGCGCGCACGGTTTTTTGCACTTGTTCGGTTACGACCATATAACTGAAGAAGACGATAGAGAAATGAGAGCCTTGGCAGATAAGGCAATGGAAATTTTAAACGTTACAAGGTAAAATATGAAAAGTGGCACGGTAGCGGTAGTCGGCAGGGCAAACGCCGGCAAGTCAACGCTTATAAACGTAATAGTGGGGGAAAAGGTGGCAATCGTTTCCCCAAAGCCTCAAACTACGAGAGATAGAATACTCGGAATACTCACAACCGATAATTACCAGATAGTATTTGAAGATACGCCCGGTTTTTACAGGTCTAAAACCGAGCTCAACAAAAAGATGCAAAAGACGGCGCGAAAGACCGCTAAGGACGTTGACGTCGTTTTATTCGTTCTCGACGGGCACGACGGGATAAAGGAAGAGGACTTACAGCTCCTTTCCTCCATCGTTTCCGATATCCCCGTAATCGTAGCGATGAGTAAAATCGATATTATGCCAAAGGATAATATCCCAGAAAATCTCGTTAAGATTGCAGGAGTTGAGGGAGTATCGGAAATCGTTCCCGTATCGGCGAGAAAAAATAGAAACATCAAAGAGCTTATAAACGCGGTATTAAAATATCTTCCAACGCAGGATAAAATTTTTGAAGAGGACGTTGTTTCCGATAAATCTTCGAGGTTTATGATAGGCGAAATTTTAAGGGAAAAAATCCTCTTAAAACTCGATAAAGAAATACCTCACGGCGTTGCCGTTCTCGTTAATCTTTTTGAGAAAAAACCCAACGGCGTTTACGAGATTAGTTTAGATATAGTTTGCGAAAAACAGAACCATAAGGCGATTATCATAGGAAAACAAGGTGCAATGATAAAAGAAATTAGCGCGTTTGCCCGTCAGGATATGGAGAAGTTTTTAGGCGCAAAGGTATTCTTAACCACGTACGTAAAAGTAAAGGAAAACTGGCGCGATAAAGAGGCGCTTATAACGGAGTTTGGCTATACCGATGAGAGCAAGGCGTAAAAAACATTTAGACGAAAGAGCTGATAACATCCGCGATATAATAGTAGTTCAAAAAACGAGCGAGCATTTAGGTCTTCCCGAGTGCGAGCGTTACGACGTTAAAACGCCGTTTAACCTTTTTTCAAACGATAACCCCGTGGAGCTTGAGATAGGCTGTGGAAAGGGTAGGTTTATAATAGAAAAGGCAAAAGCAAATAAAAACGTCAACTATCTGGGCGTGGAAATTCAGTTAAACGTGCTTATAACCTGTGCCGAAAAGGTGAGGGAAGAGGGGCTTGAAAACGTAAAGCTTTTCAACTGTGGAGCGGAGATTTTAAAGTACGAGCTCCCCGAAAAATCTATTGACAAGCTGTACCTTAACTTTTCCTGCCCGTATCCCAAAAAGCAGTATGCAAATCACCGTTTAACGTACTATTCCTTTTTAGAAATTTATAAGTATCTACTTAAAGACGGGGCTGAAATTCACTTTAAAACGGATAACGATGATTTCTTTGAGTTTTCCGAAAATTCATTTATAGAAAACGGCTTTGAAATCGTTTACAAAACGCGCGACTTGCACGCTGAAAACCCCATAGATAACGTTATGACCGAGTACGAGCAAAAGTTTTCTTCGCTCGGCAAAAATATAAACAAACTAATTGCAAAGGTGAAATTATGATTACGGAAAGAATTAATTTATACGAATATTTTGGCATAGAAAAGCCCGCAAACGCCCGTGGTGATTTGGCTATATTTAACCCTGGTAGATATCGTGAATACGGCATAAACCGCAAGCGCCCCGCCGTTTTGATAATGCCGGGCGGTGGCTATGAATACACGAGCGAGAGAGAGGCTGAGCCCGTTGCTTTCAAGTTCTTAGCTGAGGGCTACGTTTCCTTTATCCTTTACTATTCTGTTGCCCCTGCAAAATATCCTCAAGCCTTTCAAGAGGCTGCTATGGCAATGGTGTATATTCGTGAAAACGCTGAAAAACTCGGCGTTATTCCCGATAAAACTATGGCAATCGGCTTTTCGGCAGGCGGTCATCTTTGTGGTTGCTTGGCAACCTTAACAAGCGAGAGCGTCCTCGACTTTTTAGGAGATAAAAAGAAACTCGCTAAACCCGATGCGTGCGCGCTCATGTATCCCGTTATAACCTCGGGAGTTAAAAGCCACGGCGGTAGCATAATGAAAATTAGCGGTGGTGATAAAGAGTTGATGGAACTTTTGTCACTTGAAAAACGAGTTACTAAAGATTCCGTTCCTGCTTACATTTTCTCCACTAATATGGACTCAACCGTTCCAAGTAAAAACGCGCTCTTAATGGCGTGTGCTTACGAGGAAAACGGCGTTCCCTTTACCTTACATATTTTAGAAAGGGGGCATCACGGTTTATCGGTAAACGATATCACTTCGGACACGCCCGAAAATTTAGAGTTGAGGAGTTCCACAACCCCCGCAAATTACAACGACTGGATGGGGCAGTTATTCACTTGGCTTAACGAGCGCGGTTTTACTCCTGTAACCGAGTAATATTGATTTTTAATGGAATTTAATATATATTATAATGGCTTGGTTTTCCAAGCTGTTAAGCGGGCGTGGCGGAACTGGCAGACGCTCAGGTCTCAGAAGCCTGTGGGCAACCGTATGGGTTCAAATCCCATCGTCCGCACCAAACAAAAAAACCACCCATTTGGGTGGTTTTTTGTTTCCTGCGGAGCATGAACGGTGACGCCTGATAACAGAAAGGTAAAGCTCTACCGACTGGGCGTAGCGAAGTTGTATAAAATAAAAAATTCCGTAAAGAATTGCACTATTTTTCGCTCATAGATCAAAAGACCTTGATTTTTTTGGAAAAATTGCTATAATAAAATACATAAGAATAACAAAAATGAGGACGATAATGACAATCGCATTTCTTAATGGAGTAAAGACTATGAAAAAGAAATTCTTATTTTTGGTATTAACCTTATTGGTTGTTATAAGCGGAATATCTCTCGTCGGTTGCGATATGGGAACGGGTGATCCGGGAATTCCCAATTATAACGCCGATATTCAAGTTATTGCACCCGAGAATATTGACATCGAGCATTTCGTTCCGAATGAAGATGAAACTTACTACACTTCCTCAGGGCTTTCATTATGGATGGAAGTTAACGGCGAATTTTTGAAGGTGAATTATTTTTCTCTCGACGGCAGTAAGCGCGTTTACGACAATTTGTATCTTTACGAAGAGGACTATTTCTATATGCTCTCAGACGATATGAGAGGTTGGTACGCCGCCCTTAGCGACAGTAGCGACAGTGAGTATGCCGAGGAGGAATTGGCAGAGGGCGAGGAGTATTCTATCAAAATCATAAAAGAGGGGATCTACACCGTCGTTTTTGATACGGAAACGCTGAAGTTTGATCTCGTCTACAAGTCGGAAATAACTACGCCTGTTTACTATACGATTAAAAACTGCAGTATTTACAGTAAAGCTACGAGTTGGGTTGAAATGAGCGTAAACCCTGAGAACCAAGACGAGTTCGTTATCAATAATTTTAATGTAACCGCAGGTAAAACTATCAGTTTTTTCAATAATCTTCACACGAGTAATTATAAGGTAACTTTAGATGAAAGTGTAAACAACAACATTGCATCGGCACGAAAAACAGACGTTGCGGTAAACATCGGCGGAAATTACAATATCTATATCAACAGAAAAACCTACGTCGTGCGACTTGAACTTGTCAACCCCGATACCGCTACGTATAGTTGCGTGTATTATGACGGTACGGATTTTATTACGCTACAACCTTATGAAACAGGCATTCCTTATATATTTCACTATCAAATAACGGTAGATAAATATGATAGTTTACCCGATTTCTACACCGCAAATTATGGAACTTATGATTTAACTGTTGTTGATACGGCAAACGTTTTGATGGGCAGCGGAAGCAACCATTATTTTAAGAATACGGGAACTTACAACTTGATTATCAAACTAAAGACCTTTGAAATTACTGTTGAATTATTGCCCGAATAAAAACATATGGTAGCAGAGGGAAGGACCTAATGATGTTTTGGAAAAATACTTTTTGTCCCACACACATACCCTAAAAACGAGATTTAGTCCCACCTATACAAAAAGACACAAGGTATTTACACCTTGTGTCTTTTTGCTTACTACGTAAGTTTAGATTACGGACTTACGACACGACAGCAGTAACG
>JAFQEV010000021.1 GCA_017398825.1 Clostridia bacterium | reverse complement strand
TAACACCTCGATGACCAACAAGGTCTATCTCGCCGTTAAAAAATCTTGTGCCTCGTCTAACTTGCAACTAACGTCTTAAACGAGTTTAATTCGTTATTTGCGTCGCAACGCGCATAGATTGTCAAGCGTTAACCTAAAGGTAAACGCCAAGACAAAAAAGCGGTTGCTCCTTTATCTCAAAATTCTTTTTATTCTAAAAACAATTTCGGGAGCCCTATTATTTGCAACTAACGTCTTGTAGCTATTTACTTGCTTTTGTGAAAACTGTGTGATAAAATATATTAGTGTAGTATTTAACGCATACTGAAATTTAAGGAGATACTTATGAATTTCTTTGAAAAGCTATTGCACGCTTTGCAGTTTAGAATGACCGAGCCCGTTAGTTACGGCTGGTTTCATTTAATGTGGGTTGCAATACTTGTAGTTTTCACCGTAATAATGTGTTTAAAATTTAAAGACGCAAGCGATAAAACTTTTAGAAGAATAACTATGATTGTATGGATAGTTATTTTAGCTCTTGAAATATATAAGCAGTTTTCATTTGCGTTCTCTTTTGAAAACGGTGAGAGTAAGTGGGATTATGCTTGGTACTCTTTCCCATTCCAGCTTTGCTCAACCCCCTTATATCTTCTTCCACTCGTAGCCTTTTTAAAAGAGGGAAAGGTTAGAGATAGCATCATTGCATTTTTAATGACGTTTTCTTTCTTTGGCGGTCTTGCAACCTTCGTTATCCCTGAGGACGTGTTTATCGAGGAAACTATGATAAATATTCAAACGATGGTACACCACGGCTCGCAAATCTTCATAGGTATATTCTATTACGTTACCTTAGGAAAGAAAATCAACCTTTTCTATATATTAAAGGGCTTTTTCACCTTTGCCGTGATGATGGGTATAGCGTTACTACTCAATATCGTTTTATATCACGCGTTTATAAAGGAGGCTGGCGATACCTTTAATATGTTCTATATCGGACCCTACTTCGATTGTACGTTACCCCTTTTAGAAATGTTCTATCCGATGATGCCGAAGGTATTATTTATCGTTCTTTACTTTATATGTTTCTGCATTATAGCGGTTATAATGTACTATATAATGGTTGGAATTGATAAACTTGCACGCCTTATAAAATCAAAACTTTGTAAATAAAAATACGCCGTGGCTTAATCGCCACGGCGTTTTAATTTTAATTACGCTTTACTCTTTATATACTCGTCAGTTGCCTTTGCTGCAATCTTGCCAGCGCCCATTGCCGAGATAACTGTAGATGCTCCGGTAACCGCGTCACCACCGGCGTAAACGCCCTCGAGAGAGGTAAGCCCGTCTTCATTTACAACTATGCCACCCCATCTATTAACCTCCAAGCCTTTGGTCGTTTGCTTGATGAGCGGGTTGGGGGACGTGCCTATCGACATAACAACCGTATCCGCCTCGATAACGAATTCGCTGTTAGGTACTGCAACCGGCCTTCTACGCCCGTTTTCATCAGGGTCGGAAAGTTCCATCTTAATGCACTTAACGCCTGTTACAAAGCCGTTTTTAACGTCTCTTCTATCATCGGGATTGTTGTAGCCTAAAATCTCAACGGGGTTTGTTAAGAGGTTAAATTCAATTCCCTCTTCAATGGCGTTTTCAACCTCTTCGCGCCTTGCGGGGAGCTCGGTCATAGAACGGCGGTAAACGATAGTTACCTTTGCAGCGCCAAGTCTTAAAGCGGTACGAGCCGCGTCCATCGCAACGTTTCCGCCACCCACAACGATTACCTTTCCGCCTTTCATAATAGGCGTGGTAGCGTTAGTTTTGTAAGCCTTCATAAGATTGCTACGCGTTAAGAACTCGTTAGCCGAGTAAACGCCCTTGAGCGATTCTCCGGGGATTTTCATAAAGTTGGGAAGACCTGCGCCCGAGCCTACGAAAACTGCCTCGTAGCCGTCTTCAAAAAGTTCTTCAATATTGATAGTTCTTCCGATTACAACGTTGGTCATAAACTTAACGCCGAGTGCTTTGAGCTTATCAACCTCGTCCTTTACGATTTGTTTGGGAAGTCTAAATTCAGGTATGCCGTATGTAAGAACGCCACCTTCGGTGTGGAACGCCTCGAAAACGGTAACGTCGTAACCCATTTTAATAAGGTCACCCGCATAAGTTAAACCGGAGGGGCCTGAACCGACAACCGCAACCTTATGCCCGTTCTTAGCCTCTTTTTGCATATCGCAGGTGAGGGCGTTATCAGCAACGTATCTCTCAAGCCTACCTATGCCTACGGGCTCGCCTTTGATTGCTCTAACGCACTTAGCCTCGCATTGAGTTTCTTGAGGGCAAACTCTACCGCAAACTGCGGGGAGGGAACTCGTTTTGGAGATAATTGCGTAAGCACCCCCTATATCGTCCTCTTTAATTTTCCTAATAAATCCGGGAATATCAACGTTTACAGGGCAACCTTTAACGCAGGTGGGGTTTTTACATTCCAAACACCTCATTGCCTCGTCTAAAGCAAGCTCCTTAGTGTATCCGAGCGCAACCTCTTTAAAGTTCTTTCCGCGCTCGATGGGGTCTTGCATAGGCATTTCATTTTTCTTAAGGCTCATATTGAATTTTGCCATATCAGTTTACCCCCTTGAAAAGATTGCACGTCTCTTCGTATGCGTGGCGCTCGAAATCCTTATACATAACGCCTCTTGCCATAGCCTCGTCAAAATCGACCTCATAGCCGTTAAAGTCAGGCCCGTCAACACAGGCGAACTTAGTAACTCTTTCGCCGTTTTGAATAAGGGTAAGTCTACAGCCACCGCACATACCCGTACCGTCAATCATAATGGGGTTCATAGAAACGTCACACGGGATACCCGTGGGCTTAACCGCGCCTACTACGAACTTCATCATAATAAGCGGTCCTATAGTGATAACCTTGTCGAACTTTTTGCCGTTTGCAAACATAGTGTTAATAGGCGCGCAAACGTTGCCTTGAGTGCCGTAACTACCGTCGTCAGTCATAACGATGAGCTCGTCCGAACAAGCCTTAAACTCGTCTTCCAAAATAAGCAAATCTTTACTTCTAAAGCCTATAACGCTCGTAACGGACGCGCCACGGTGCTTGAGTTCTTCCGCAATGGGAAGTGCAATTGCACAGCCAACACCGCCACCCACTATCAAAACGTTTTCAAGCCCGTCAAGCTCGGTGGGTTTACCGAGAGGCCCGCAAAAATCTTGAATAAACTCACCCTCTTTCTTTAACGAAAGCTGGTAAGTAGTTGCACCAACCGTTTGGAAAATAATGCGAATAGTTCCTTTTTCACGGTCGTAGCCTGCAACGGTTAGGGGAATTCTCTCACCGTTTTCATCAACTCTTAAAATAATGAATTGACCGGGTTGAGCTTTCTTGGCAACTAATGGAGCTTTAATATCCATTAACGTTACCGTAGGATTTAAAACCTTTTTGTAAACGATTTCAAACATAACTTCATCCTTATCAAATAATATTTCATCTATTATACCACAATTAGAAAACTATTTACAAGTAATAAAAGGGTGCTTTGTGAAAATAAAACGAGATGACTACTAAATAATTGACAAAACGGATAGTATTTAGTAAAATACTATTATCCAGTTTTTCTTAAAAGGAGGCAATATGAAAGTTGCAATTTTAGCAGATAGTGTTTTAGACTTAACGCCTGCTTTACTTAAAGAATATGATATTAAAGTCGTACCCCTCGGCATAGTTTTGGGTGGGGACGATTATCTTGATGACGGTAGCATCACTCCAGAGGGTATTTTCAAATACGTTGAAGAAACAAAAGTTTTACCCAAAACCAACGCTGCAAACAGTGAGTTTTATAAAGAGTGTTTCCAAAACGCTTTAAACGAGGGTTACGATTACGTTATTCACTTTAGCATCTCCTCTCAAATGAGTGGGTCCTATAACAACGCGGTTAACGCATCTAAAGAGTTCGACGGCAAGGTTTTCGTTATCGACAGTAAGTCCTTATCAACCGGCGTTGGCATTCAGACAATTTATGCAAGAAAGTTAACTCAAACGGAAGAAGATATTAACGTTATCGTAGATAAAATTTCAAAGAGAATTCCCTCCGTTCAAGCAAGCTTTATCGTTGAAAAGCTCGATTATCTCCACAAGGGTGGCAGATGCTCTTCAACCGCCTTCTTATTCGGTAAAGCTGCAGGTATCCGCCCTCAAATTTTGGTTAAGGATGGTAAGATGCACAGCGGTAAAAAATACATCGGTAGGAATATGCCCGCGCTTGTCAAAAAGTATTGTAAAGACGTTTTGACTGAGTTCAACACTCCCGACAAATCAATCTGCTTTATAACCTACAGTTCCGCATCTCCCGAAATGATTTCCGCCGCTCGCGAGGCAGTTGCCGAGGTAGGCTTTGAAAACGTTTACGAAACTACCGCCGGATGCACTATTTGCTCTCATTGCGGTGAGCATACCTTAGGCATTTTATACTACAACGACGGGGAATAATTCGTTATAAACGGCGTATTTCGGCGTTAACTGTCAAGCCGTTGCATTTACGATGACCAACAAGGTCTATCGTAATCGCATCGTCTTGCCGAGCCTTGAAATACTTGTTTCTAACGCCTTATTCAAGTTATAATTCGTTATTTGCTGCGTTATACTGCGTTTCTGCCGTCGTCGAACGATTACAATGACCCACAAGGTCTATTGTACCCGTCCGCCTAGGCGAGCCTTGTCTAACTTGCAACTAACGCCTTATTCAAGTTATAATTCGTTATTTGCTGCGTTATAGCTCACTCGTGTACAAAAGTACAGCTCCTATCGCAAGTGCTCGCACGCCTTGTCTAATACCCAAACTAACGACTTATAAAATTTATTTTGTATCAGCAAAAAAGCGTAATTCTATTTACGCTTTTTATATTAAAATCATGGATAAAATTGTAGTTTCAAACGAGTATTTTAACCCGTTAGATACACTTTCTTGCGGGCAAATATTTCGCTATAAACAATTTAATAACGGCTACCTCGTAATTTCTAAGGATAAAATTTGTTATATCTATAACATTGATAACGAGGTTGTTATCCAAACGGAAGATAAAGAGTATTTTTATAACTTTTTCGATATCGATACGGATTATTCAAAAATAGTAAACTATGCTCTTAATTACGGCAATCAAACGCTAACTCGTTCGGCAACGCTTGGCAAAGGTATAAGAATTTTGCACCAAGACCCGTTCGAGATGCTTTTCACCTTTATAATTTCGCAAAACAATAACATTAAGCGCATTTCAAGTACCGTTGAAAAATTGTGCGAAAGGGTAGGAACAAAGCTTTCTTCGCCCTTTGGCGATTATTACGCCTTTCCCTCCGCCACCCAAATGAGCGTTTTAACCGAGGCTGATTATAAGGAAATGGGCTTTGGTTATCGCGGTAGATATTTTATAGAGTTAATATCATTGATAAACGGTGGGTTTAACGTTTACGATTTGTCGGCGTATAGCGATAGCAATTTAAAACAAGCTCTCACAAGCCTCGTTGGCGTTGGTGAAAAGGTTGCTAACTGCGTGTCGCTCTTTGGATACTATAGAACGTCTGCATTTCCCGTTGATACTTGGATTGAAAAAATTTATATCGACGATTTTAGCGGAACGCTTAAAGACCGCAAAAAAATAACCGAGTGGTTTGAAAATGAGTTTAAAGAATACTCAGGCTATATTCAGCAGTACTTATTCCACTATAAAAGAAACAGCTAAAAGCGGAGCATTGCTCCGTTTTTTAATTGCCGTTATAGCCTAATATTTTAATAAATCTCAAGCCCTCGTAGTAGTAGGCGGAAAGGGGTGCGTTTAGCCTATCGAAAGAATGCGAGCTAACGAGAGGAACACCGTTTATAATCTTTGTTACGATAAGGGAGTGAGTGTAGTGGTTATCGCGTTCAATTTGAATAAAATCGCCTATTTCAAGCTCACTAAATTTTGCCGTTTTGGCAAGAGGTCCAAGCCCGTCGTTTTTAGTTAAAAAATTATAGAACTCGTTAACTCCCGTCCAAGCGGGCGCTCTATCCGATACGGAGTTATAGTACCAACCCAAAGTTTTTTTATAATTCATAACGGGTGCGCCAAAAAATAGCGCTTGTGAGCAAAAGTTGGTGCAGTCGCCACCGATACTGCTAAAATCGTAATATCGCGGATTTCTCAATAGTGCCCAGGAAGTTGCGTATTCAACTGCTTTTTCGCGGTTATACTTATAAAATCTCATATAAAATTATATGAAAAAGCGGAGCGATTTGCTCCGCTTAAGTTATTTTATTATATCTAAAACCTTTAAAATATCGTCCACCTCGTAAGTTGGGATAATTCCGCTTGTGTTGGGCGATTTTTTGCGGTTTATATACAAAGTGTCAATCCCCTTGTTGATACCGCCTTGTATATCGCTTGACAAACTGTCTCCAACTATCAAGGTCTTTTTGTCGAAGGTAATATCGAAAAGTTCTTCCGCCTTATCAAAATACTCTTTGTCGGGCTTGTTTGCGCCAACCGATTCCGAGATACATATTCCCGAAATATATTTCATAAATTCCTGACCGCTAAGCCTTGCGTTTTGAACGGAAGTTGCGCCGTTGGTGATAAGATAGCACTTAGCGCCAAGCTCGAACGCACCTTTTATCGTGTCAAAAGCGCCGGGTAGGAGTTTTCTGCCTTTGCCGAGGTTTTTAAGGTAGCAGTCGTTAAACGCCTTAACGTCAACGCCCGATACGCCTATTATTTGAAACAGAGTTTCAAACCTTTGCGTTTTTAGTTTAGACCTTTCCACCTCGCCCCTTTCAAGCTGTTTCCAAAGCTTATCGTTGATTTCGTGATACAGGGGATTAAACTCCTCTTTATACTCAATGCCGAACTCGTCAAAGTTAAACTTTAATGCGTTTTTCTCAGCATCGTCAAAATCAATTAAGGTATTATCGAGGTCAAAAAGTATTTTATCGTATCTCATAGAGATATTATAAACCTTAAATATAGTTTTGGCAAGTAACGGAAAAGTCGCAGGTTAAATTTTTTAAAAAGCCGTCTTTGTAATCGTCAAAATCACCGTTATGATATCTATAGAGCATCTCGGTTGTTTCAAACAAATCGCAGTTGAGGTTTTTAGACCTTTCAAAAGCGTCAGACAACTTTTCTTTTACGTAGTTTTCCGCTTTTTTCAAATTTTTATCGTTTAGCCTTCCTATCGTTGCGATTTCCTTCATCGATTGAGGAAAGTCGGTATCGGAAATTTTAATTCTGAGCTTTAGCTCTCCTTTTAGTTTAAAAGTTCCCTCTTCCTTAACTAGTTTTAGGCTGGAATTTGCCTTTTTTATACTTAGTAGGGCAGTACCGCCGTTGCCGTCGTCATCGGTTACGGGGAGGGAAAAGTAAGCGTCGTTTGCTCCCTTTTCAAACATAGAATAAAAAAGGCACTCGTCACCGTTAAGTTCGCCCACTTTATATCCGTTGTAAAACAGTAGGCTTGTTTCCGCATCGTAGACGACGGGCGTATTCTTTTCAGCCTCGTTTCCACCCGCACCGCTATTGCTGGTGAGGGAGGAGGCGCTCGAGGTGTTATCACCCTTGTCCTCCGTCTTTATCATTTTAACTTGTGGCATTAAGCCCGATTTTGACTTGGAGTAATACAAAATAGAGAAGTCTCTAACGGTGGTAGTTAATATAGCGCTCGCGTTGTTGTGGTCGCGAACGAAAATTTTGCTTAGCGCAAAACTCGAAATGTTATCGAGGGGAGAAATACTCATGAGTAGTTCCTTTGCCGATTTTTCACTCGCGCACAGTATTGACGAGTCCTCCACCTTATACGATCTCACGAAAAAGTCCACAACGCCCATAACGTTTTCTTCAAAAACCGAGTTTCCAAGTATTATAAGGTTACAAAAGCTGAGTTTTGGATACCAGCCCGTGCGGTTGCCTATTTCGGAAACGGCGTCGTAAAGGGTGTCGCCTTTTGCATAAATTACGCTCTCGTTGCTCTTAGTTGACTGATTAGTTGCCTCGGGAACTGCAATTTGAGCGGTTACCTCGTAGCCATCTTCCACCTTATCTATGCCGATAGCAACGATTAAGGCGGTTTTTTCAACGTCTATAAGCAAGAAATCGAGGGTTAAAAAGTTTACTAAAACGATTGCAAAAATTATCAAATAAAACTTAGCACGCCTGAACATTTTGCCTCCTTTTATTTTTCCAAATAACAGTTGCGATGGTAAATACGAGTGGCAAAAGGTAAGCCATTACTATAAAAAACGGCTGGAAATACTTTTGCACGAAGGCAATGCTCGTAAATATCTCGTTTTGGAAAAAAAATATTAGCAACGCCTCTATGGTAGTTATAGCAAGCGGAACGAAGAAGTTATTGTTGTAAAACTTAAATACCTTGTTAACTATTTCAGTTGCAAGCAAGAGATAAAGTGTGATTGAATATATGCTAATGAGTGAGAAAAGTATTGAACCGAGATAATCGAGCCTTCCTATATTAGAAAGGGTGATAGAATACTTGCTCATCTTTATAGGTGCATAGTACTGCCTTTCGGCGATGCTATCGAATATCGCGTAAAAAACCACTATTAGCGAAATGGTAATAACTGCTGAGATAATAAACGAGATAGTGCATTTTTTTATAAGTTTTTTCTTTTCCGTTAAATAATCGCCTAAAAACAAAACGATAACGGGGTCGCCAAACCAAATTAGATTGCCGTAAAAGCCTTTGAAAACTCTACTCGGAGGCTGTGAAAAGGGCAGTAGCGCTTGATATTTTCCTGCTGGGATAGATAGAGCGAATATTATAAGCAATGCAAGCGCGAACACCCATAATAAAATTTCAACGCTCCTTGAAAAAGCGTTAACCCCCTTTTTTGCAATATAGAAAGCAACGATAAAAAAGGGCATAAAGATTAAAAGGGTGGGTTGACTATCGTAAAACGTGAGGCTAATCGTATTTTTTTGCTCGAGTAGTGGAACGAACGCCTTTATGATAAAGTACACGGCGTATAGGATAAACGTCAAATTCGTTAAAGGCTTTCCGAAAATTTCAGTTGAGCTTTCGTACAGCGTTTTATCGGTATTTTTAACTGCGATTAGGCAGGCGAATAAGATTAGATAATCTAACGCAAAATTAACGCTCGTTGCCATCCACCCAGCCTCTTTTGAAAGCCCTGAAACGAACGCCGGCAAAACGTAGAATTTAGATACTGAAAACAGCGTTATTATAATAAAGCACAGCTGGCGAACGCTCAGCCTTTTAGTATTAGTCAAATCTCTTTCTCCTTTTATTTTTACTCTTTAAAAATTCGGGGCGCATAGTTTGTTCGGCGTAAAAGCCCATTAAAATGCCGTCTTGCATATCGTTTAGATTAAGCGGTGAGTAAGGTGACATATAAGGCGTTCCAAAACTATCGAACGCGCAAAGATAAGTTATGAGCCCCGCGCTTAAAAGTATTATTCCGTAACCGCCCATAAAGCCTGCGATAGTTAGAAACATTATGCGAAGAACCGATAGCGTTTCGTTAAGGTCGGGCACGGCGTAAAAGCAAATGCCGGATAGTGCTATTATCATAATGGTAGGCGTTGAAACCATACCTGCGTTTACCGCCGTTTCGCCGAGAACGAGTGCGCCTACAACGCTCATTGCAATTCCCACGTATCTCGGCATGCGGATACTCGCCTCGTTTAAAATTTCAAATATAAGAAGAGTTACGAACATCTCAACGCTCGGAGATAGTGGAATTCCCTTAATGCTCCCAACTATCGTTAGCAAAAACGCCAGCGGAATAAACTGCAGGTGAAACAGCTGTGCCGCAACGAAAAACGCGGGCAACATTATACTTATAATTACTGCAATCACCCTTAAAATTCTCGAGAAATTCGCCCTATAGGTGTTTATATAATAATCTTCGCTCGACTGAAAGTCCTCGAGTAGTATAAACGGAACGGTGAGCGCGATAGGCGAGCCGTCAACGATAATTCCCACTCTTCCCTCTAACAGTTTAGATGAGAATATATCCGGCTTTTCGGTGCTCCCAACTTGCTTAAACATCGACGTTTTTCGGTTGGAAATGCTCTTTATTATATACGAGCTGTCAATAACTCCATCAACGCAAATTTTGCTTATTTTTTCCCTAAGCTCGTCAACCGTTTTTTGATTTGCAACTCCCTTTATATAAACGATGCCAACAGTAGTTTTACTTATCTCGCCAACGGTTAGTTTTTCGTATTTTAAATCGGGCGTTTTTATCCTTTGGCGAACGAGGCTCATATTAACTTGAGCGTTTTCAACAAAGCCCTCGCGCGGTCCTTTTAAAATAGACGCCGTAGGCGGTTCAGTAACCGCCCTCGATGCAGGTTTTCGCGTTGCTACGGAAAGCCCGACGGGAATTTGGTCAACGAGGATAACGCCGTCGCCTGCAAGCACCTTTTGAACGCAGTCTGAAAGGGTGAAAAGCTCTTCGGTTTCAGGGAGGTTAACAACCGCTTTAAAATCGTTATAATCGTTTAGTTTATCCGCCTCTTGCATAGGTTTTACAACCTGCTTGCCTATCATAACTTTATCTGATAAGTCCTCTGCGTAAATGGCAACGGCGCTAAGATTTCCAGCGGTGAACGAGTAAAAGATAATATCGTCAGCTGATATTTGTTCGGAAATGTTTTTAACGTTTTCCTTTAGCGAAGATGAAAGTTTCATATAAACAATATTTATAATTTGCAAAAAAATATGCAATAGAAAAAGGCGGAGATTGCTCTCCGCCCCCGTTTTTTCAAAACTACTTTTTGCTTTGTTTTAGCGTTTGTAAAATAAGCTTTACAACCGTTTCCTTAAGGTCGTCTGGGATATCGGGGTTTTGCATCAAGAGTTCCTCGATTTTTTTAACCCTTTCCTCCTCGGAAAAGTCCGAGGTACAGTATTTTTTAATTACTTTTACAACCTCGCTTATCGTCTTTGACGATAAAATACCTGTAAGTAGGTCGGAAACGGAGTTTTTAACGTCGCCAGCTTTTACCTGCTTTAAAAAAGCGTAGATAAGCGTTGCGATTGCTCCCGTTTGAATTCCCTTGTTAAATATCTCGTAAAATTTACAATCTTTTAAAAACGCAAAGGAATAAAGGGCGTATACAATAACGCCGAGCGCAAACGGAATAAGCCCCACGAAGTTTTTAAGCCCCTCGGGGATAGCTTTCTTTAAAAGCCCCGTCAACGCGCACACCAAAACGGCGAGAATTATTACCTCAACGCCGTAAGTTTGAAGAAACGTAACTACTGTTTGGATATCGTTCATAGCACTTTCCCCTCAGGGTAGTGGTAGCCGAGCTTTTGCCGTTACCGCATTTGGCGATTAAAACTCTTTTTAGATATCCCGTTTTTAAAATAAGTCCGGTCATAACCACACCCCGTATAGTTTTTCCAGACGCAACTTTAGTATATATCCAACTTGCAGTTTTTCAACGGGGTTATGACACTTTTTTAAATATTCTCACGCAAACGGCGGTCATATCATCACGCGCTCGCCCGTTTTCTTGTTTGAGAGCGTAGTTCAAAACGTCGTCGGCGAGCTTTTGAGGGTTTAGTGATTTTAAGGTTTTTAAGTAATTTATTATATCGGTTGACGAGCCGAACGCATCGGAAATCCCGTCCGTTACCATTAAAACTGTCGTTCCCTCGGCAAGAGGGAGGGAAAGACTCGTCGGCTTTAAATCGTCGAGTATTCCTAAGGGGAGGGAACTGCCGTCCACTATTCGTATGCTTTGGTCGGTTATTATAAAGCTCGAGGGCGAGCCTATCTTGATAAAGTCGCACGAGAGGTTAAATAGGTTTACGGATAATATATCCATTGCGGAAAAGCTCTCGTCCGTGCCGATTGCTAAAATTTTGTTTACCATTCCGAGTACGGCGTTTCCGTCAATTCCAGCCTTGTAAAAGGACTCTATCAAAGATATCGCCGTGCCCGACGTTCTACACGCCTCGTCACCGCTACCCATGCCGTCGGATAGGCACACCATAAACTTGCCCTCGTCAATCTTTACGAGCGAGTGAGTGTCACCGCTTTTTTCCGAGCCGAATTTCTTAGTAGACGCAAGCCCGAAAGCCGCGTCTAAGACGGGTGCAGGGCGCAAGGTTACCGCGCAGGTGGTAAGCGAAAGCGACGTTCGCAACGCAACGCTCATTTTAAGCCCGAGTGCCTCCGATACAATCTTTTCCGTCTTTTGAAGGTTTATAAGCTCCGTATCAAAGGTGAGCGTTACCTCGATACCGCAATCGTTTTCAAGCACCATTATTTCTTTGTAGATAACGCCTTTTTTATGTAGCGCATCGCTCACCGTTTTTTCAAGTTTATCGCTGAGCGATAAGCTCTTTGAAAAATCGAGCGCCAGGTTTTTCAAAACGCCCTGAACTCCTGCTGACTGCATAGTTATAAGCTCCTTTCCGCCAGCAATCTCCTCAGCCTCTTTAACCTTTTCGGCATACTTTGCAATGAGGGAGTTTACCTCGAATATTACCGAGTTTACGTATCCGCACTCGGAAACGAACTTTTTCGTAAGGTCGATAAGCGAAATTCGCCCCTTTGCAACGCCGACGGAAATTATATTTTTAAGTTCGTCAGTATCGGGTAGGCGCTTGTTCTTGCAAATTTCAAACGACGGGCAGGATTCGCAAACGTTCATAATAACCTCGTCAGCCATACGCAAGAAAAGCTCGTCGCCCGAGCTCCTTTCGCGCTTTAATTCCTCAAACCCCCTTTTCATCTGCCCAAAAACGCCCGCAAGCTCGTAAAGTTTTTGAGAGATAGCAAGGCGGGTGCGGTTGACGGCGTGCCTCGTAAGGTACAATTCTCCAAGGCTATCCGTTTGCTTTTTAAGTAGGGAGTATAGTTTTGACGGCAGGAATAAAAACAGGCAGGCTGGCGCAACGGAGTAAAGAACGTCTAAATAATAAAAGCTACCGTAGATTTTGAAAACGGCGAGAAATAATAGGTCTGCAAAGATTGAAGAGATTGCCGTTAAAAACTTAGATTTATCCGAAAATAAGCACGCCGAGAGGGCAATAAGCGAAAGGGAGGCGAAGTAATCAAAGTTAAAGCTTATAATAGACGGGGAAAACGCAAGCGTTACCGCAGTAACGAGTGTCACCCCTTTAGAAAAGATAAACGAACAGCAAAGCAAGGTAAAGATAGCTATCGAGCGGTATACGTTAAAGCCCAGGAGGTTTATTATTCCAAGCCCTAAAATTACTGAAAAAAGCGCAAGGCATACAAGCTCGTTCACAGCGCATTTATACTTAAAGTTCTTTAGAAAAATCACGCGTGAAGAGGATACGAAAATAAGGCTTAACACAATAGAGAGTGCGCCTTGGACGGCGTTAAACGTCAAATTTTCTTTACCGCCAAGTATAATAAACGGCAAGACGGCGAGGAGGGAGAGGGGAATTATTTTACCGCCTATCTCTCGCTTTTTTCTTCGCATAACGGTAAAAACAGGGCAAACGGCTAACGCGCCGAGTAGCGCGGAAAAGATGCGATAAATCGTGGGTTTGAAGAAAAATGGCAAAATAAATGCGAGAGCACTCGTGAACGGGTTAAAGCCGATATACAAAATTGAGATAAAAAACGACGCGCTCAAAAAAGACTTTTCGTGAACTCCGTTGAGCACGAGGCAAAGGGTGGCGGATAAAACCGTTTTCAATACTGATTGATAGCTAAGCTTAAATTTTCTCATAATAAAACCACCTTACCATAGGAAAGGTGGCTGATATTTAAGAAAAATTGTCTTATTATAAACTTTAATGTTAAATGCTATCGATAAGGGTAGTGCCGACGTTGCGAACGGACGCCTCGAACACGTTTCCATCACCAAAAAGTTTTTTCATAAGGGTTACGTAACCCTTTACCTCTATATCGTTTACAAAGGCGAGGATAGAGCCTGCAAAGCCACCGCCGTGAACTCTCACAGCGCCGTCCTTTATAAAATCTCTTGAAACCTCTATGCCGAGAACTACCGGTTGCTTAACGTCCCCGGGAACGTAGCAGTTTTGAAGGAGGGTAAGGCTGGATACGCCAGATGCGTTAACCGCGTCTAAGAACGCCTTAGTGTCGCCCGTTTCAAGTGCGCGTTCTGCCTTTAACACCCTTTCGTTTTCCTGATAGAAATGAAGAGCTCTAAGAATTGCCCTGCCTGAGAAACGGCGCTTTAAGGTGGGGAGCATCTTGTCGAAATCTCTCTTAGGAACGTCCCTTAACACCTTTTTGCCGAAAAAGCTTGCAACCTCCTCCATCTCCTTTCTAATAGCGGCGTAATGCTCGGTGAGCGCGGCGTGATTGCCACCCGTATTAGTCAACACTAAGGTGTATCCCTTGGGCGCTTGGAGCTTTTTAATGGTGGGGTTGGTGGGCTTGTTAAAATCAAGCTTTACGAGCGAGCCGATAGATATTCCGCTTTGGTCTAAAAGCCCACAGGGCTTTCCAAAATAAACGTTTTCGGCAAATTGAGATATAACTGCTCTATCAACCTCTGTGAGTTTTCCGCCGAGATACAAGGTGTTGTAAATTTCCGAAACTAACACTTCGAACGCTGCAGACGAGGAAACGCCCGCACCTTTAAATATGCTTGAAGTGGTGTAAGCGGTAAATCCGTTTACTTTAAAGCCACGGTCAACTATTGCTTTAGTAACGCCACGGGCAAGTGCGTCCGACTTTCCGTACTCTTCCTTTTTAACCTCTAAATCTCTAATGTCGATTTCAACGGGAGGGTAGCCCTCGGAGCAAATTTTAACGATGCCGTCCGTCCTCATGGCAACGGCAGCAATAACGTCACACGAAATTGCGGCAACCATAACTAAACCGTGATTGTGGTCGGTGTGATTGCCTAAAATCTCCGCTCTTCCCGATGATGAAAAGAGGTGAGTGGGGGCAAAGCCCTCGTTTTTCTCAAAAACGCTTTTTAAATTTTCAATTCTTGCAATCTTTTCTTCGATTTTACAATTTTCGCCGTAAAGAACCTTTAAATCCATACAAATCTCCTAATAAGCTCTTATTGCTCAGTAGGGATATTTTAACATTTATTTTTAATAATGTAAACGATTAGTTGCAAAAAAAACTCAATTAGAGTATAATTTTATTGTTATGTATTTAGTAGTAGGACTTGGCAATCCCGACGCCAAGTATAAAAACAACGTTCACAACTTAGGTTTTATGGGAATTGACGCGCTTTCACAAAAGCTCGGCGTGAGTTTTGATAAGAAGGGGCACAAGGGCGTTTATACAGTCTTTTCCAAAAACGGCGAAAAGGTCGTTTTGTTAAAACCTCACACCTACATGAACTTAAGTGGAGAGAGCGTTCAAAGCATTGCAAGTTTTTACAAAATTCCTTCGAGCAATATCTTAGTTATCTACGATGATATTGACTTTGATATAGGTACTGTAAAAATTAGAGCCAAAGGCTCTGCAGGCACTCACAACGGCATGAAGAGCGTTGTAAACATGCTCGGCACTACCGAATTTCCAAGGGTGAGAATAGGCTGTAAGCCCCCGTCAGACTTTAAAGGTGATTTGGTGGACTACGTTCTATCAAATTTAAGGGCGGAGGACAAGCCGTTTTTTGATAGTGCTTTGGATAGGGCGTCCGATGCCGCTTTAAGTTTTATAAAAGGCGAAAAAATCGATATAATAATGAATAAATTTAACGGTTAATATGCTCAAAAGTCTTATTTGCTCCGAGCGTTTCGGGGGAGAATACAACAAAATAGTAAGCGACGTCTGCGGTGGTTTTCCCACCGCAGTTTTCGGCGTTTCTTTTTCCGAAAAATCGAGGCTTGTAAGTTCATTTAACGCCCCCGTTTTGTTTATCGTGCGAGATGGGATAACCGCTAAAAAATACGCAAGCGAGATTTCTCAAATCACGGGCAAAAAGGCTGTATATCTTCCGGCAAAGGACGATGGTTTACTGTTTAAATCGGCGTTTGATAAGGAGCATTTATATAAAAGGCTAACCGCTTTATCCGAGATAAAAAACGGCGCTGAGGTAGTAGTTACTACCTTTGAGGCGCTTATGCAGTTGTTCCCCAAAAGCATTGAGGAGCTTAAGTTTAAAAAGGGTGAAGATTACGACCTTTTAACTATTCCCGAAAAGCTCGTAAAACTCGGCTACGTGCGCGACGAGGTGTGTGAAACTCAAGGCTACTTTAGCTTGAGAGGCGATACGCTTAGGGTTTTCCCGATAAACTCTGAAAAGCCTTTTAGGCTTGATTTTTTCGGGGATAATTTAGAAGAGATTAAGTGTGACGGAGAGGTTGTTGAAAAGTTTACTTTAGTTCAGGCAACCGACGTTATGATTAGCGCTAACGAGGTTGACCTGATTAAACAAAAGTTAAAAACCTCTCTTAAAAAGTACGGCAATTTAATCGTGGGTGAAAAGGCTAAGGTCTTGTACAACAAAGTAGTGGATAAGCTTGAAACAGACCTGTTAGACGGTTCTTTGCAGTATATATTCCCCCTAATCGAGAACGCAACTCACGATTTTACCACATATTTTTCAAAAGACACGGTAGTCATCTACGACGAGGGTAAAATAACTTACGAAAGCCTCGTTTATCATCACAAGGAAAAGAAGGAAAGGGTAGAAGGTCTACTTCGCTCGGGCGATGGGTTTGACTTTATCTCCGACCAGCTTTCAGGTGACGAATACGTTGTAGAACTGTTATCGGAATATCGCTCGTTAGCGGTGCAGGCGCTCACGGCGAAAGTTCCATTTTTTAGCCCGATAAAAACATATAACGTTCGTTCCACTCCCGTTGAAAGATACTTTTTAAAGCCCGACGATTTGTGCCGTGACGTAAAGGCGTGGAGCTTAGTTGGCTACACCGTAGTTTTGTGCGCTGGCGATTACACTCAGGCGGAAAAGGTTTACTACAAGCTGTTAGAAAGCAAAATCCCCGTGCGCTTTGCTGACGACGTGTCTGGTGAAACGAGTGGAGTTATAGTTACTACACTATCTTTAGATAGTGGCTTTATCTCTCACGATACGAATTTAGCAGTTATCGGAACGGGAGATTTATTCGTTAAAAAATCTCAAGGCAAAACCGTTAAGAAAAAGCGTGGCGACGTGTTTACCGCACCTGAAGTGGGCGGATTTGCCGTTCACGAAAGGTTTGGCGTAGGTCTTGTAAAGGGCGTAAAGAGAATTACCACCGTAGAGGGTGGAAAGGACTACGTTGAGCTTGAGTACGCCGGCGGTGATAGGCTTTACGTTTCTACCGACCAAATGGATAGGCTTTCAAAATACCTCGGCGGTAGTGAAACGCCTACGCTTAACAGAATAGGCAACGGTGAGTTTGAGAGGATTAAGGAAAGGGTTAAGCAGGCTATTGCCAAGATGACCATCAACCTTAAAAAACTCTACAACGAGCGCCGTGCGCTAAAGGGTTTCGTGTTCTCTGAGGATAACGCCTTGACGATGGAGTTTGAAAATTCCTTTGGCTTTGAAGAGACTGAAGATCAAATTTCTTCCATTGAAGAGATTAAGCGCGATATGGAAAGCGCAAAGGTAATGGATAGGCTACTTTGCGGTGACGTTGGCTTTGGAAAGACTGAGGTTGCGTTTAGAGCGTGCTTTAAGGCTATTATGGACGGCAAGCAAGTTGCTATGATTGCCCCGACTACTATACTTTCCCAGCAACACTACATGACCGCCGTTTCTCGTTTCGAGGGGTTTGGCGTGCGAATAGGCGTGTTAAACAGGTTTAGAACGCCCAAACAGCAAAAAGAGCTAATCGCCAAGATTGAAACGGGCGAGGTTGATTTCGTTATCGGCACTCACAGGCTATTTTCCAAGGATATAAAATTTAAAGACTTGGGGCTTTTGATAGTCGATGAGGAACAGCGCTTCGGCGTTGAACACAAGGAAAAGCTCAAAACACTCAAGGAAAACGTTGATACTTTAGTTTTATCGGCTACGCCGATACCGAGAACGCTACACATGTCCCTTTCGGGCATAAGAGATATAAGTACCATCAACACGCCACCCAAGCAGAGAATACCCGTTCAAACGGTTGTTTCCGAGCTTACCGACAGTTTGATAAAGGACGCGATAGGTAGAGAACTTTCGCGCAATGGTCAAACGTTTATCCTTTACAACAAGGTAGAGGATATCTATCTCTTTGCTGAAAAGGTTAGAAAGATAGTTCCGACGGCTCGAATAATCGTCGCGCACGGTCAAATGCCCGAGCGCGAGCTTGAAAACAGCATAATGCGTTTTTACAACGGCGAGGCGGACGTTTTGATTGCCACCACCATTATTGAAAACGGCATAGATATTCCGAGGGCTAACACCTTAATAGTTGAAAGTAGCGATAGGCTTGGGCTTTCCACCCTTTACCAGTTAAAAGGCAGGGTAGGAAGGGGCAATTTAATGGCGTACGCCTACTTTACTTACACCGAGGGGAAAATCCTCACGGACGCATCGTACAAGCGCTTGTCCGCACTTATGGAATACACCGAAATGGGTAGCGGTTACAAAATTGCAATGCGCGATTTGGAAATTAGAGGTGCTGGCAACGTTTTAGGTAGGGAACAGCACGGGCATCTCGATAGGGTTGGTTATGAGTTATACAGTAAACTCCTCCGAGAAGAACTTGGCGAGGTTACTAAAAACGCTGAGCTCGAGCTTGAAATCAAGGCTGACGCGTATATCCCCGAAAGCTATATCGAGAGTGAAAAAACTCGTATGGAGGCGTACAAACTCATTGCTGAAATTAATTCCGACGGGGATAGGGTAAGAGTTATCAACTCTTTAACTGAAGAATTTGGCGAACTTCCAAAAGCCGTTTTGACGCTTGTTGACATTGCAACGGTTAAGGTAAAAGCGGTGGCGGTGGAGGCTATAAAGCTTGCGGTATCTTTAAATTCGTGCAGGCTCACTCTCAAGAATTTAGAAAGCTTAAGAGATGGCAAAATAACTAAGAGACTGAACGATTACAAGGGAAAGGTTACTTTAACCTTTGATGAAAGACCGGTGCTCGTGTTTAACGTTTTAGGCGGAAAACCTGAGGACGAGATACGCGAGGTTATAGATTTTTTGTCTTTCGAGGCATAAAATAGCTAAAAATAGCAAACAAAAGAGCAATATTTTTCGAAAGTTGTGAAAAAACTATTGCAATAAAACCGATTATTTTGTATAATAGAAACGCTATTATTATAATTATAAGTGGCATTTTGCCCTTTTGTTTAAACGGAGAATTTTATGAAGAAGTTTTTTGCTAAAATATTATCTTGCGCTTTAGCGGTGATTATGGCTATGTTCGTATTGAACGGTTGCGCCCTTATCACAACGAATACCGAGAGGGATATGGCGCAGGTTATCGCTACGGTTGCGGTTGACGATGCTTTGAAGGAAGACGTGTATAAGAGAGAGCTCGTTTCCGCCTATAATTCTCAAGGTTATTACTACGTTCAGTATCAGGGAATGACTGAGGCTGAGGTTTACGATATGATGCTTGAAGATATCGTAAGGAATAGAATTTTAAAGCAACAGGCAAAGCTTGCGTTCACCGGTAAAACAACCATTAACGATGAGGGCTACTTCGCTATGGCTAGCAAAGCGACGAATAAAACGAGCTACGATAACGTTTTATCTGGGCAAAACTGGAACGAGAAAGATTTTACTTCGGTTAAGAAGACTGACAGTATTGACCAGTTTATGACCGAGTACGAGTACTACACTATTCAGTACAACGTTTTAAGTTCCATCAAACAGCTCATCGATGGCTACGTAGAGGAAGAAGATGAACACGAGCATGATGCGTACGAAACTTTCCAAGGCGAGGTAAGAACTTCTCCCACTCAAGAGGCGGACAAGACGGGTAACGAGTACGAAATGCAAAACGACCCCGAAATAAGCGTTATTGACGAAGAGGGTAGTTTTTACAAAAACCTCAACAAAATCAACGAAGATGCAGGTCTTGGGCTCAACCTTAAAGACCGTACCGAATATCCCACTAAATACAAACTTGCTTTAGCGGTTTACAAAGCATACGTTGGTAATTTTGACAATTCAATTAAAGATAACAGGGCTGAAATCAACAAGATTATAAGAGACCTTAAAAATCTCGGCTTTATCTCTACGGCAGAGGCGTCTGGCAAAACTCCTATGACTAAGAAAGATATCTTAGCACTCACTTACTTTGCTGACGCGCTTGAAATTCAATATGAAAACATGTTGATTGAAAAGTACGAGCTTGCCCTTCAAAACGAGCAAGAAAAACTCTTAGCTGGTCCTGGAGCGCTTTACTCTGCATATTCAAACATATACGAAACTCAGAAAAACAAGTTTGACAGTAGCTACACCGATTATGAAACCGCACTTGAAAACGCGAGTGATAGTAACCTCGTTTTATATAACCCTGCGGTAGATAGTGGCAAATACGGTTACGTATTAAACCTCTTAATCGGCTTTAGCGAAGAGCAATCTGCAATTTTGACTGCGCTCGATGAGAAAACTACTCTTAAAAAAGAAGATAAAATTAACGCGAGAAACGCTTTACTTGAAACGTTAGTTGCAAAAGACCAAAGAGCAAGCTGGGTAGAATCTAACTACGGCACTTACAACGAAGAAAGTAATACTTTCACTTTCTCTAAAGCTTATTTCAATAAGTATAGTGAAAATTCAGTTCTCAACACCTTCAAGGGTGATTTGTACGGCGCTAAGAAATACACCTATCACGACAGTTATGACGTTGAGGTTGACGGTTATTCTTTCGATGCTGTAAAAGCTAACGAAATCCCCTTTAACACCTTCTATAACGATATCGTTTGCGGTGTTATGACGGATATAACGGGTAGAGATGGCAAGATCGCTGATTTAACCGACGATAAGATTAACTCGTTTAAAGATATCATTTACGCATACTCAACCGACCCCGGTTCACTTACCAGCGCAAACGGTTACGTATATTCACCCAAGACCTCGGCAACTACTTACGTTAAAGAG
>JAFQEV010000020.1 GCA_017398825.1 Clostridia bacterium | reverse complement strand
CGTTAGTTGCAAGTTAGACGAGGCACAAGATTTTTTAACGCTGAGTTAGACCTCTTTGGTCAACGAAGTGTTAAAAAGTCGCAGTAACAAAGTATAACGTAGCAAATAACGGATTAAAATTTAAGACGTTAGTTGCAAATAATAGGGTTCCCGAAATTGTTTTTAGTATAAAAAGAATTTTGGGATAAAGGAGCAACCGCTTTTTTGTCCTATCGTTTACCTTTAGGTTAACGCTTGACAATCTATGCGTGTTGCGACGCAGGCAAGGCTCGCGAAATCAATAGGCTGAGGTTGACCTTGGTTATATCATTAGAATTTTAAGACGTTAGTTACAAGTTGGGCAAGGCTCGACACTAAGCCGTCGGATACAACTAACCTTGTTGGTTGTTGTAGTCGCGGATTAGTGGCAGAAACACCGCCCAACGAAGTAAATAACGGATTAAAAAATGCACGCTAATGCGTGCATTTTTTGCGTTTTATATTACTTATTCTTGATTGCAGCTTGAGCAGCAGCTAAGCGAGCAATGGGAACTCTGTAGGGTGAGCAGGAAACGTAGGTTAAGCCTACCTTGTGGCAGAACTCGATAGTCGAGGGGTCGCCACCGTGTTCACCGCAGATACCAAGCTTGATGCCCGGTCTTGACTGTCTACCAAGAACGCAAGCCATTTCAACGAGCTTGCCAACGCCAGTAACGTCAAGTCTTGCGAACGGATCGCTTTCGTAAATCTTATTGTCGTAGTATGCGTTTAAGAACTTACCAGCATCGTCACGCGAGAAACCGAAGGTCATTTGAGTTAAGTCGTTAGTACCGAACGAGAAGAACTCAGCCTCTTTAGCAATCTCGTCTGCCGTGAGTGCAGCACGGGGAATTTCAATCATAGTACCTACTTTGTAGGTAATTGCCTTGCCTGCAGTTGCGATGCACTTTTCAGCGGTGTCGCAAACAACCTGCTTAACGAATGCAAGCTCTTTGATTTCGCCAACGAGCGGTATCATAATTTCAGGAACGATAGTCCACTCGGGGTGACGGTCAGAAACGGCAATCGCTGCTTGGATAACAGCCTGAGTTTGCATCTTAGCAATTTCAGGATAAGTTACCGCCAAACGGCAACCGCGGTGACCCATCATGGGGTTGAACTCGTGGAGAGAAGAAATAACTGCCTTGAGTTCCCCAACTTCCATCTTCATCTCTTTTGCAAGAGCAACGATATCCTCTTCCTCGGTGGGAACGAACTCGTGGAGCGGCGGATCAAGGAAACGGATGGTAACGGGGTTACCTTCAAGAGCCTCGTAAAGCTCTTCAAAGTCGCCTTGTTGCATGGGAAGGAGCTTAGCAAGTGCTCTTTCTCTCTGCTCAACGGTCTTAGATACTATCATTTCGCGCATTGCGGAAATTCTATCGGGGTTAAAGAACATGTGCTCGGTACGGCAAAGACCGATACCTTCTGCACCGTAAAGCCTTGCTTGCTTTGCATCGGTGGGGTTATCAGCGTTAGTTCTTACCTCTAAACGACGATACTTGTCCGCAAGTTCCATAATTCTACCAAAGTAACCGGATACGGTTGCCTCAACGGTGGGGATTGCCTCGCCGTAGATTTTACCGGTAGAACCGTCAATAGAAATAACGTCGCCTTCCTTGAATACTCTACCGCCAAGATAGAAGGTCTTTTCCTCTTCGTTCATAACGATATCGCTACAACCGGATACACAGCAAGTACCCATACCACGAGCAACTACCGCTGCGTGAGAAGTCATACCACCGCGAACGGTTAAAATACCTTCGGAGTAATGCATACCCTCAATGTCTTCAGGAGAGGTTTCAAGTCTAACAAGGATAACCTTTTCGCCCTTTTGAGTAACCCACTCGGTAGCATCGTCTGCAGTAAATACGATTTTACCGCACGCTGCGCCCGGAGATGCTGCTAAGCCTTGACCTACGGGGATTGCCTCTTTTAACTTTTTGGCCTCGAATTGAGGATGTAAAAGCGCGTCGAGCTGTTTAGGATCGATCATGCAAACAGCCTCTTCCTCGCTAATCATGCCCTCGTCGATTAAATCGCAAGCGATTTTGAGCGCTGCAGCTGCAGTTCTCTTACCGTTACGAGTTTGGAGCATAAAGAGTTTGCCCTCTTCAATGGTAAACTCCATATCTTGCATATCTCTGTAGTGCTTTTCAAGCTTTTCAACGATTGCCTTGAACTGTGCGTAAACCTCGGGCTGAGTTTGCTCGAGTTGGTCGATGGTTTGAGGAGTTCTAATACCAGCAACAACGTCCTCACCCTGAGCGTTCATAAGGAATTCACCGTATAAGCCCTTCTCACCAGTCGAGGGGTTACGAGAGAACGCTACGCCCGTACCAGAAGTGTCACCCATGTTACCGAATACCATTTCTTGTACGTTTACTGCAGTACCCCAGTCACCAGGGATATCGTTCATACGTCTGTAGTAAATTGCACGAGGGTTGTCCCAAGACCTAAATACAGCCTTGATTGCACCCATAAGTTGCTCCTTGGGGTCGGAGGGGAAATCAGTGCCAAGTTTGTTCTTGTATTCTGCCTTGAACTGATTTGCAAGCTCCTTAAGATCGTCAGCATCGAGTTCGGTATCTAAGGTTACGCCCTTTTTAGCCTTCATCTCGTCGATGAGTTCCTCAAAGTACTTCTTACCTACTTCCATAACTACGTCGCTGTACATTTGAATGAAACGGCGATAGCTGTCGTATGCGAAACGGCGGTTACCCGTCTTTTCAGCAAATCTTTCAACTACCACGTCGTTAAGACCTAAGTTCAAAATAGTATCCATCATACCAGGCATGGACGCTCTTGCACCAGAACGAACTGATACGAGTAAGGGGTTATCCATACTGCCGACCTTCTTGCCGGTGATTTCTTCAAGCTTTTCAACGTACTCGTTGATTTGAGCGGTAATTTCATCGTTAATCTGCTTGCCGTCTTTATAATATTGAGTACAAGCCTCGGTGGTGATGGTAAAACCACGGGGAACGGGCATGCCAAGGCAGGTCATTTCCGCAAGGTTAGCACCCTTACCGCCGAGAAGATTACGCATTTTGCCGTTACCTTCACTGAATAAGTATGTATACTTCATAAATTCTCCTTATATAAAAAGTTAATTATTTTCTCTTGATTTTCAATAGCCACTAATTATAATACATTATTTTGCTCGTTTTAGCAACTATTTGAACACACAAAACAATATTTTGCCACTTTTTGTCCGCCCGAGGCGAACAATCGCTTTTTTATGAAATAAAATCGATAAGTGACTTTATAGATTTTACGTTAACCTCGGTTTTTGTCTGGAGATAATAGGTTAAAAACTTAAGTAGTTTTACCTCGGCTGTGCGAGGAAGGGTTACCTTTACCGCATCCTCAATACTCTTGTTAAAAATAGAGGATAGAGCCTCGTACGTTTCGAGGGTTATTTCCATAGCGTCGTCAATGCGACACGAACTACAGTAAAACTCGGCGAAACGACTGGAGAAAAACACTCTTCCGTCAATTTTACAATCGCAACCGTTGCAGTTTATCTTTTGAATTCCGTAGCCTAAAAGGTTGATAAAATTTAGTAAAAACGAGTTGAGTGCCGTGAGCTCACCGCTTTGATAATTAACGTGCTTTACGGCGTTTATAGCTAAGGTAAAAAGGTCGTGATCGGGCTCGTTTTCACCCGTTAAAAGATTGAGGGTTTCTAAAATTACGGAGGAGGTGTAATACTTTTCAAGGCTTAAGCGAAGATTAAAAAACGTGTCTATGTAGGTTGCGCCGATAACGGTGTACCTCCCCGCCCTCTCGGCGAGAACGTATTCGCACAGCGCAAAGGGCTCGGATGCAAACTTTAATTTTGCTCCCGATTTTTTAACCCCCTTAATGCCGGCGGTTATCTTGCCCTTTTCCAAGGAATATAAGGTTAAAATTTTGTCGTTGTCTTTATAATCGACTGATTTTAACACTATTGCGTTTACTATAATATCCATTACTCTTTTTCTTTTTTAATATCCGATTTTCTGTTTTCCTTTGCCTTGTTGTAAAGGAAATAATAGCCTATGTGCCCCGTCCGCTCGAAAAGCCCCCAGCAGATTTTATCAAGGTCGTTAAAATTTTCGCCTTTGTTGTTATTGCCGTTGTTGTTCATAAATACCCCCTGTTTTACTATTATGGGGAATTTAAGAAAGTTATATGCAATCTTAGATTGCCGAAGTCCAAACCCAAAGCAGAAACACAATAGGGCTCCCGAAATTGTTTTTAGAATAAAAAGAATTTTGGGATAAAGGAGCAACCGCTTTTTTGTCTTAGCGTTTACCTTTAGGTTAACGCTTGACAATCTATGCGTGTTGCGACGCAGACAAGGCTCGCGAAGTTTTTGGGGTGAGATAGACCTTGTTGGTCATCGAAGTCCAAAAGCTAAACATTAAACGACACATAACGAAGTTTATAACGGAATAAAATTAAGACGTTAGTTGCAAGTTAGACGAGACACAAGATTTTTTAACGACGAGATAGACCTTGGTGGTCATCGAGGTGTTAAAAAGTCGCAGTAACATAGTATAACGAAGCAAATAACGGAATAAAGACGGCTGTAAAGCCGTCTTTATGCCTTAATTATCTTTGTACTCTACCAGAAGCATCGCCACCAGCAAGCTTTTTAACCTCATCAACCGAAACTAAGTTGTAGTCGCCCTCGATGGAGTGCTTTAAGCAACTTGCAGCAACGGCAAACTCGATGGTATCTTGTGCGGAATAACCGCTAAGTAACGAGTAGATAAGACCACCGCCAAAGCTATCGCCACCGCCAACGCGGTCAACGATGTGAACGGCGTACTTTTTGCTAAAATATGCCTCGCCACCGGTATAGAGCATAGCCGACCAGTTATTATCGTTTGCGGATAAGCTTTCTCTTAAAGTGATTGCAACGCCCTTAAAGTTAAACTTGTCAGTAAGTTTTTTAGCAACGGAAATATAACCTTCTCTATTGAGCTTACCGCTGGTGATATCGGTGTTATCTGCCTCGATACCAAAAACGTCTTTCGCATCTTCTTCGTTAGCGATGCAGTAATCAACGTAGGGGCAAAGTTCGCTCATAACCTTGCCAGCTTTTTCTTTAGACCAAAGTTTTTTGCGGTAGTTAAGGTCGGTAGAAACGGTAATTCCTCTCTTCTTTGCCTCTTTAAGTGCAGTTAAAGTGATTTCCGCCATACCGTCTGAAAGAGCGGGAGTAATACCGGTGAAATGGAACCACTCAGTACCGTCGAAAATCTTATCCCAGTCAAAGTCCTCAGGCTTAGCCATTGCGATTGCGGAGTACGCTCTATCGTAAATAACCTTACTCGGTCTTTGCGACGCGCCCTTTTCGCAATAGTATACGCCTACTCTCTCGCCACCGCGAACGATTTTAGAACAATCTACTCCGAATTTTCTAAGGGAGTTAACAACCGATTGACCTATCTCGTGCTCGGGGAGCTTTGAACAGAAAGCAACGTCAACCCCGTAATTTGCAAGGGAAACGGCAACGTTTGCCTCTGCACCGCCGAAAGTAGCAAGATACTTTTCAGCCTGTAAAAATCTGTAATAACCTTCAGGCGCAAGCCTTAACATAAGTTCGCCAAAAGTAACAACTTTAGCCATATTTATTCTCCTTTGATAACTTTATCTATTGCAAGGCAGTTTGCCTTGATATCGCCTTTCATCATCCAGCTACCGCCAACGGCGAAAATCCTATCGTACTCTAAAAACTCCTTGAGGTTTTCTAAAGAAACGCCACCTGTCGGCAAGAATTTAACCTGCTTGAACGGACCTGCGAGCGCCTTGATTGCCTTTAAGCCACCGTAAACGTTTGCAGGGAAAAATTTAACGACTTCTATTCCTAAAGATATTGCTTTCATAATCTCGGTGGGGGTTACGCAACCGGGATAATAGGTTACGCCCTTTTCCTTACAACAAAGGGCAACCTCTTCTGAAAGACCGGGGGAAACGATGAATTTTGCGCCCGCGTCAATCGCCTTTTTGCATTGCTCCACGTTTATAACCGTGCCCGCACCTATATACATATCGGGAAAGGTTTTAACGCCAAGCTTAATCGCCTCTTCGGCACAAGCCGTTCTAAAGGTGATTTCGGCTACAGGCAAATTCCCGTCACACATCGCTTGAAGAGTAGGAATAGTATCTTCTATGTTATTAATTACCACAACGGGTACAACTTTTACGTCCATAACTTTCTCCTAAAATATTCTATACTTATTTTATCACATTTAAAAAATTTGTAAAGTGTAGAAAAGGTCTTTTGGAATAATATTTTTATCTTTTGGAAACAATAGGGAAAAAGGAGGCATTATGAATAAAGTTAACCCGTTTGAAAATTTAACTACAGATAAGATTAAATATTATTCCTTGGCAAATCAGGCACTTAAAAGCTACGACAAGTACCAAACTAACCCATACAGCAAGACGCGCGTGATTTTAATGAACGGCACGGAGTTTGAATCCAACTGGTTTTACCATCAGTTTGCAAGGCATTGCTCCAACAACGATTTGCGTAGAGAAATCGCTGAGATTAGGCGTAGCGAACAGCAACAGCAAAAGCGCATTTCCTCGTTAAAACCCATAAGCGAAACTATCCTTGAAACAACTCTTTCCTATGAACAGCTCGCCATTGACTTAACTGCAATTTTAGCAAAAAGAGAAAGGGATTTTACGGTGAAAAATCAATTAGATTTTGCACTCTTAGAGGACTTTGACCACCTCTACCGCTTTACCGACCTTCTCGCAATGGACGAAAAGGAAAGTTACAAAAATCTCATCGGTTCATATACCGAGATTATGCCCGGTAGACCTACCGTTGCCGAGCACCGCCACCCTTTCGACGATATTCGAAAGCCCGTAAACTTTATCCTCGCAGATCCCATTACTAAGCTCAACGTAAACATTATAACGGCGGCGGAACAACAAACGATGAATTACTATATGAACGTTGGCGCGTTCTATAAAAACGATAAGGGCAGAAAAATGTTTGCCGAGATTGCAATGATAGAGGAACAACACGTTTCCGGCTACGAAAGTTTAAAAGACCCAAATTGCACCTGGCTTGAGTGCGCGCTCATGCACGAGTATACCGAGTGCTATCTATATTATTCTTGTTACAAAGACGAGAGCGACCCCTATCTCAAAACCGTTTGGGAAGAACATTATCGCGACGAGCTTATTCACCTTAAAAAGATTGCCGAGCTATTGTATAAATACGAGGGCAAGCATTACTCCGAGGTTCTAATTACCCTTGACTTCCCCGAGCTACTATCCTTTAACGGCAACAAGGAATATATCCGCGACGTATTAAAGGGAATACGCCTCACCTCTCAAAGAGAAAACTATATAAACGTTAACGATTTAGGTAGAAACAACACTTTCGAGCAATATCAAAAGGCGGTTGTTAAAAACCCTGCAGGTGCACCAAGCCACAAGGTTATCGACCTTTATATCAAAAAACACGGCGAAGATTTAAGGTTTGAGGAATCTCCTCACCCCGAAAAAGCGCTTAGGGATAGAAAGAGAGATAACGTTACTATCGGCAGAGTAAAGGGCGCGTAAAATTTATAAGCACGAAAAAACGGCGGAAATTCCGCCGTTTTTTAATTTAATATTTGATTTTGCTCGCGCTTTTAGTTAAATACTTTTTATCTCTTTCGGGTTTTAAACTTCTTACGAAGATATAAGTAAACAAACTGATAATCAAGCACGGCAATAAGTTTTTCCTCGTACCAACTAAAAAGTCGAGTATTTTGTATACGGTATCAGCGCTCGTATTTGCAGACGCGAAATAGAAAAACATATTTATCGCAAGCATTATAATGATTAAGATAAGTAGCCTTTTCCAGTAATCTCTCTCGTCCGCCCAAGATAGATATTCGCTATCAAACGTGAACCCTTTCGACACTGCCGACGACGCTACGTAGATTAAAAAACTCATTAGTATAAATCCAAGTATCGGCGTGCCTAAACCGTCGTAAATTATATGTACGTTGGTTAAAAAGGGCAATTCTTTATCAATAAACTTCAACGTTGAAAGCCCATGAATCATTTTATATAAGAACGGCTCCATTAAAAAATTCATAACTAATGAAAACGCAAGGATTTTCACTATGAACGCAACGGGTGAAGAAAGTAAAAAATCTAAAGTTACTTTATCTTCTAATTTTCTTTCCATAATAAACGCCAAGCATAACAATAACACGCAACCGATAAGCGCAACGAGGGCGAAACTCGATAATTCCACCTTACTAAACGCAAACGAGATTATAAAATATATCATACAGTATCTAAGTATCGAGCGAGAATACATACTTACGCTATCAACCGTGCCCCATTTCCAGTATTTTATCGAGGCGATATAATCTTTGATTATAAATATCAAAAAGATTAAGTAAATTACGCCTTGCGCCACGTTAGATACATAATAGAACCAGTTGAGGAATCGAAAATCGAATAATATTAAAATTTTGAAAACAAAAGTTAGCGCGTTTACGGGTTTTCCATTCACAACGCTGATTCCCGATATAAACGTTAAAAGCAATATCGTTTGAACGAGAACGTATATAGTTTTTGTGAACCCTTTTAATCCTTTCTTTTGAGGTTTTTTAGCGGTGACGGGTTCTTCCGCCTTAGCCACTTCTTCCTTCTTAACTTCTTCAGTCGCGGGCTTAACCTCTGAAACGGGCTTTTGAGTTTCCGCGTTTTCGCTCTTTATCGGATTTTGCTCTTTCTCGTAATACTGTGAGTTGGAAAACTCTTGGAATATAAAGCGAGAGGTGGGTTGAACGTATTGAGGCTCGTTGTTAGTCGTTTTTTCTTTGTTATCCACAGCCTTATTCCTCCTCTTCTTCGCCGAACAAATCTTCAAAAGTATGAGCGTCGTCGTAATCGAATTCAATCTTCGTGTTGTTTACGTTTTTGATAACGAAGTTGCTATCTTCCATAAAGAAAAAAACCGTTTCGTATACTTTGTAGTCCGATATTTGGTCTTTAAGTTCCATTTTAGTTACGCACTGCATTTCACCTAATATTTGATTGTCGTTTTTTATATCCAAGGTGCATTTAGCCTTTCTAAAATCACTGTCTTTCAGCCTATTCACGTTAACTAAACGACCAAAGCTCTTTTTATAAAATTCAATCGCGTTATCCTCGTCAAGCGAATACTTGCCCATTGATTTTCTAAAATCAAGTTCGCCTATCACCATTAAATTTCCAAGGCTTCTCATTTGATTTAAAACCGCTTTAACTTGACTGACGTAAGAACTAAAAACCTGACTATAACTAGGAAGTACAATCCATTTATTAAATAGCGCCTCGCCGATTTCACCAAAACTAGAACTCATATCGCCACTTAAAGAGTTAAACCTAATAAAAGTACCTTTAAGGTCGATATATATCTCAATATCTAATTCGGTAACTTCGTCTAATTTTCCTAAAAAATGATAATACTTGCTATTTTTAGTATAGCAAAGCGTGAGTTTGCCGTCTTTGACTGTAGATTCGCTATATTGAGGATATTCTTCTTCGTTTAAACCACCACCGTGACCGCTACCGTAAGTGTTTCGAAGCGTGGCTCTACTAAGCATAGATGAAACGATATTGAGTTCAATCGTAGCGCTTTCAAAATTTTGGCTCGGCGCGTCCACGTACGCTAACAATTCGCCAACCTCGTCGAGCGTTTCGATAGATGCGCTCTTTCCTACGCCTTTACCCGCTTTGACTTTATCAAAGTCAAGCGCCATAAAGCACGCAACGGCAATCATAATTAAGCAAACGAGCGTTGCAACTGCTCTTTTTTTCATAAATCTCTCCTTTCGTTTTTATAACTCAACTTCTCCGTCCGAGCAAATAACCTTCGTTGCCGGAACGCCATCGTTCCAAGTATAACTTTTTTCTATTTCGTTCCATTGAGCAACAGTTCCTTCAAATTCTATTGTTTCAAGTGAACCGCAGTAACGGAACGCCTCATAACCTATACTCTTTACGCCGTCAGGTATTGTGATGCTTGTAAGTGACGAGCAATTATAGAATGCATAGGAACTTATACTTACTACGCTATCGGGTATTTTTATACTTTCAAGTGAATAGCAATTATAGAAAGCCTTCCAGCCTATAAATCTACAATTATCATCAATAGTGACACTTGTAATATCAGTTGAAGTTATATCCACTAAATACAAATAAGGATTTACGCTGTTGCCCAAATATTTAAGATTATCTTTTACGTTATAAGCAAGTGAATCACAATAAGCGAACACCTCAGAGCCTATACTTGTTACACTATTTGGTATTTCTATGCTCGTAAGTGAATCGCAACCATAGAACGCCCAATCACCTATAAATCTACAATTATTATCAATGGTCGCACTTGTTATATAGATTGAAGTTGTATCTGCTAAATATAAATAAAGATTTTCACTATTGCCTAAATACTCAAGATTATCTTTTACGTTATACTTGAGTGAACGGCAATTATTAAACGCCTCATAACCTATACTTGTTACGCTATTTGGTATGTCTATGCTCATAAGTGAACTGCAATATTCAAACGCACTATCACCTATACTGATTACGCTGCTCGGTATTTCTATGCTTGTAAGTAAACTACAAAGTTCGAACGCATAATCACCTATACTTGTTAATTGGCTATTATCTTCAAACGCTACCGCAGCAAGTGAACTGCATTCACAGAACGCATAGTTGTCTATACTGGTTACGCCACTCGGTATTTCTATACTCGCAAGTTTACTGCAATCGGAGAACGCATAATCACCTATACTTGTTAATTGGCTATTATCTTCAAACGCTACCGTAACAAGCGAACTGCAATTATAGAATGCTTCTTTCTCTATGCTTTTTACATCGTTTCCTATCGTAACACTCGTAAGGAACTCGCTATAAGCGAACGCTCCAACTGCTATATTAGATACACCGTCGGGAATTGTAAAACTGCTATCCATTCTGCCTAAAGCGTATTGGATTAAAGTAAACCCCTCTTTGCTATATAAACTCCCACCCACGGATTTATATATATTGTTGTTATTGCCAACCTCTATATCCGCAAGTGAATCACACTTATTGAGCGCTCTTTTTCCTATGCTTACTACACTATCCGGTATGATTATACTCGTAAGTGAAAAGCAATATTCAAACGCATATTTTCCTATGCTAGTTACTCTCTCAGGAATAATTAACTTCGCGAGTGAAGCACAATTATAGAATGCACCATCTCCTATACTCGTTAATTGACTATTTTCCCCAAAAGTTACAGTAGTGAGCCGATAACACCTTTGGAACGCACCATCTCCTATACTCGTTACACTATCACCTATCATAACATCCGTAATTGAATCACAGCCATTAAACGCGTCATCACCTATACTCGTTATACCTCCACCTATCGCAACACTCGTGATTGAGTCACAGTCATAAAACGCGTAAATAGACATTTTTGTTGCTGAAGTAAGGTTAACCTCCGTTACTAATACGTCGTTTATATAAAGATTTTTAGTTTCAGTGTAATATAGCGGGTTTGAAAACTTGTCACCAAAATCTATTTGAGCCCATTGGTCGACCGTTCCCATATAATTTACTTTTTCTATCGACTCAATAAGACCAAAAGCACCCCGCTCTATAGTAGTAACACTGCTTGGTATTGTTAAACTTCCAATCGACGAAACTTCATCTTGAAGCCCGCAAAAACTTTCACTGATTGTCGTTACTGGATATCCCTTATATTGGCTTGCAATTACAATATCTTTACTTTTTCCAAAGTAAGCCGCAACAACAGCGTAATCTTTATAAAGAAAATAAACAACGCCTTCGGTTGAATATTCAAGACTTGAGGTCGCCGAAGTTGATTGATTGCTCGAATAAATAACGCCGTTATCGGTTACTGCGTAAGATACTGCAGTAAAGTTTTTAGCGTAAAGGTTTTCATAAACCTTTGAAAGCGCGGTCGCTAACCCTTCTTCATCACCCTCAAGTTCTGGTTTTTTAGATAAAACCCAAGAGGTAAGCGTTTCTTTATCAAATAAAATGCTTGCATTATAAGTAAAGCCCTCGGTTATCTTACCAGAACTCGTTGCTATAATATTAACGCCGTCAAGCGCCTCTTTGTTTTCAAACGGCGTTTTACTATTATCTATATCGCCGTTAGCGGTAGGATATATAATCGTTCCAAACGAATAAACTGAAGAAGAGCTATCACTTAAAAAATCACTTCCAACGGTTGTTTTAAACTTTAAGAGTTTATCCCCGTTGCTATCCGTTTCAACTGTGGCGTATTCTGAAACAGAAAAACCGCTTAACTCTTCCGCCTTTGCGCCTTTGCTAGTTAATGTTAGAACGCCTAACGCAAGAAAAGTAAAAAGGGCTACTAAAAAAACGATAATTGCATTTCTTTTAATAACTTTCATAATCATACCTCAGTTAAGCCAACCCTCGTCAAGCCAACTATCTTTTACGTGAGCGTAGTCTTGAACGGTGGAAGTTGTTACCACGTCAACAAAGTTATACGAAACCACTTCAATTGACGGTGTTAAGTATTTTTTCTTCATAAGTTTCTCCACAATATCTAATATAATTAGATTTTGTATAATTATATCTCTATTTATCTTAGACTGTCAAGTATTTTAATCTAACAGGAGGTAAACTATTCTAAGGGGGAATAAGTATGGATACAATAAAAGAGCTTAGAGTAGAAAACAATTTAACGCAAAAAGAACTTGCGGATAAGATAGGGGTTACAAACAAGTCAATTTGGGCGTATGAAACGGGCTACGCAATACCTCCCATTGAAACGCTTATAAAGCTTGCTGACGTTTTTAACTGCTCTCTCGACTATTTAGTAGGGCGAGAAAACGAGCTTGGTTATATCTTAACTGACAACTCGGAATCAACTTTAACTGAAGATGAAAAATTTTTACTTTATGCATATAGAAAACTGGAAGATAAGGATAAAAAGGTTTTAAACAAACTATTAATTGCTCTTATTGAAAGAGATTAAAAAACGCTTGGACAAACTTTCCAAGCGTTTTTTAGTTTTATAAATCTTTTGTTAATTCGTTAGTTGCAATAATAGGCTTATACAAAGCGGTATTTAAGACGTTAGTTGCGGTATTAGGCGAGGCTCGCGAAGTCAATAGGCTGAGGTTGACCTTGGTGGTCACCGAAGTCTATTGACTAAGCAGAAACGACGCATAATGCCGTAAATAACGGCTTAAAAATCTTTGAGGAAGGAGGGCTCGATAGGACGTGCCGTATCTTCACTCACGTAAATCGTTCCCTTGGTGAGTTGATAAATACTTGCAGGTACTTCTTTGCAAACGGGACCGTAAAGTTGCAAACGAGATATCATGCGCTCCCAAGCGGAATACCCACCGAGGCTTTCTAAATCGTGGCGCTCTAAATGGTCGCGTGCGTGCATAACGTCCCACGGACCGATTGATACGGAATAAGACGCCGTGTGCCAAAGCGCAGTTGCACCACCAGAGTTTTGAGCGGTAGTTAAACGGTGATTGTCAACAAAACCAGCCTTTATGTTCAAAAATTCCTCTAAGGTATCGGCTTTGAACTTTTTAGTCAAAGGGTCGATAAACGCCGTGTGGCCTATCCAGCCGGTAGCCGATAAAATAAGGTCTGCACCACCGTTACCCTCTTCTGCTATCATATCCGAATAACAGCCGATATTTTCGTTGGTGTAATAGTGCATTTGCTTGAGCGCGGGGCGCAAGTCCTCTCTAAACTTCATGTAGAACTCGCTCATAAAGTGACCGCCTAAAGAACGATACCAAGAGATGGGGGCAACGTTGCCGTGCTCATCGGCATACTCGTCCATACAGAAAGCGTGAATATTACGAGCGGAAACGTTAAATTTATTACACATCTCGGCAACGGAAGTGTAAATGTTTCTCCAAGAGTTAGGGAAAACGATAACCGTCTTTTTATCCTCAACGTCCGACTTATAAATGCGGTTAAAAAGTTCGCAAGCAACCGCGCTCGACGGGTGCGGAACGACTTTTATAGTGTAGCCGTTTTCGTTGGTAAATTCCATTTCTTCGCGCTTGATTGAACGGCAACGCTCTAAAACGGCTTTATCTTTAACCGGCCACCACTCGCTAACGTTAAAGTCAAATAAGGTTCTATCCATAATTATTTACCCTCCTTTTGAGCTATTTTTTCAAGCGCGGGAATAAGGTCAACAAAATCGGGAGCGCTGGAAGGCATTTCGGCAACCTCGGGGCAAACGTAGCAAGTGCCCTTGCTAAGCCTCATAAGCGAGGCGGGGTTCTCGGGGCACAAAGGTCCAAACAAGGCAAGCCTTATGGGGAATTTTTGGTGAGTGCCCGTGCCTGCACAGCCTACTAAATACTCTAAGTCTATCCACTCTTTAGCCGAAAGCAAGTCCTTAGGTCCTACCGTTACGGCTTTAGGAGGAACGCTCGAGATATCGCCTGAAAAACCGAACATTCCGCGAAGAGAGTCTTGCGCGATAGTTTCAAGCGCGGGAGTAACGAGGCGAGAGGTCATACCCTTGAGCTCGTCGATGGAAGACGCCTTGAATGTTTCAACGTCGATAACGCCTAAACCGCCTGCCCAAGAAATGTAGGTGTAGCAAACGTCTGCCCCACCGAGCTTTTCAATCTCGTTAGAATAGCTTTCAACGTTCTCACTCGTCCAAAAATGAATATTTTCAATGGGCATTTTCAAACCGTCGTCAAGCCTGTTATAGAAATTGTTCATAAATTGACCGCTCTTGCTGTACGGGCTTTGCCAAGGTGCAACCTCTCCCTTTTCGTTTGCGTATTCGTTAAGGAAGAATACGTGAACGTTGCGACAGCTGATTTTTAAGCTATTGATCGCCTCAGCTAAGCTTATGTACGTTGCGTTCTCGGGAGTTGGAAGAATAACTACGAGCTTTTCGTTGTTTACATCGGAAAGCCTTATTCTCTGCATAAGGTCGATGGCAAAGTAGTTGTGCACGTCAAACACAACCTTGAGTTCAAAATCGGGGTTTTCAAAATTTTTGCCCTGACGAGCGTTAACGTCCTCGTTCACGATATTATCGATAAACTCTCTATCCTTGAACGGAAACCATTCGCCCGGAGCAAACTTAAAACTGGAATAAAACGCCATAAATTTTCTCCTTGCTTTTTTACTGTATTTTTATTATAACAAATCTTTCTAATTATCACCATAAATTATAACACTTTTCTTTGGTACTTTCGTGCTATAAATTTTCACATTTTGCACTAAAACTTAAGAAATTATTGACTTTTCTTACTGTCGGCAGTATTATTAGAACATGATAGGATATCAGCATTCAACACTTCATTTTTCAAAAAATAAAAACTTTTCGTTGACGCGATATAACATCAAGTCTAGGCTTCACTTTCACAATGCCGTTGAATTTATGTATCTTTTAGACGGTGAGCTGGAGATTTCTTTAAACGGAAAACCCGTCCACGCTAAAAAAGGTGAAATCGTGGCGGTAAACTCGAGCGTTCTTCATTCAAGTAAAATAATTTCCTCCCCGCTCGACTATTATATATTAATCGTGAACGACGAGTTTCTAAAAAACAACTCCCTCTATGGTGAACACACGTCGTTTTTCCCTCTAATTCGTTCGGAAAAAGCGTGTGAAATCTTTGATGAAATTATAGCTGAAAACGAGAAAGGGGATAAGTTTTCAACACCGTTTATCACGGGGAAAATAATAGAATTCTCCGTTCTTTTAAACAGGGAATTTTCAACAAACGAGGAAACTTTAGCCGTCAAAGAAGATAAGAGGACGGCGATGATAAAAGACACTCTCGATTATTTAAACTCAAACTTTAAACGCAAAATCTCGGTTGATGAGATTGCTACGGAGCTTGCTTTTAGCAAGAGTTATTTAAGCCACGCCTTTAAAGAAGTTACGGGCTACACTTTAATATCTTACCTAAACCTCTTAAAATGCCAAAGCGCAAGAGCGCTAATTATCAACGGCTATTCAATCAAGCAAGCGTCGATTGAGTGTGGGTTTTCAGACCTATCGTATTTTACAAGAACGTTCAAAAAGACAATGGGTAAACTCCCATCAGAAATAAAAAAATAACTTCGCTTTTCTGCGAAGTTATATTTTTATGCTTTTATATATTCTATATAAGGGATAAAAGAGGAGGGAAACGGTTGCCGTAGCGCAAATAATTTGCGGTAACATTGTTGTGAGCGACGCTATAAAATACGCCTTTTTAGCAGTTTTGGTAAAACCGTAAAAAAGGGGCGTTACAAGGTTATCAAGCAAAGTAAACAGCGCGGTCATTAGAACGGCTACGACAACAATTACAACCATTTTTTTAACGGTAATTTTCCTATCGAACGCGACCCCGATTAGCCCGAATACGACGGCGAGAAGATTGTAATAAATTAAGTAAAGTATTATAACGTTTGGGAAAAACCCGAACAAAAAACATCTAATTAATGAAAAAGCCGTTGCTACGATAGCCCCTCGCACCACTCCAAAGCAATAGAAAAAGCTCACCGCTAAAACGGTTACTACCTCCACGCCCGATATTGCGCTCAGAACGAACTGTCCACCTATAAGTAGCGCTGTGAACACGCTTAAAATTGCAATTTCTTTAGCGGTTTTCATTAAAACTCCTGATAAACCCAAATATAAGTACAGCCGTTTTTTATGATAAGGCTTTCCGCTCCAACAGTTGCAGAACCATAAATTTTACCCTCGTACTCTAGCGTACCCCAAGCCGTGTTAGAAAACTCAGCATCATCGGTGTATAGCATCCAACAATAAGACCAGTCGGCAGGGTTTTCAATTCCGTTAATTGATACAACCATGCCGTTTTCTATAACAAAAATATCGTCAAGCCCGTCCATATAGCTTGCAAGGGATAAATTTTCGTTATCCGTTTGGCAGTTTATTACAACGAAAGTACTTCTTTCATTTATAACTATCGGTTGTTTTTTACACGCGGTAAACAAGCATAGTGCGGAAACGACAATAAGCAATAACGACAATAATTTTTTCATAAAAAAATCTCCTTTCTATAATTAGAAAAGAGAGAACGCCAAAAACCTGGCTATCTCTCGCTCTCCCTTGCCCAAAAACGATAAGACTAATTCGTTAAACGGTAGGTATTCCGACTGTTACGGCAATGACTGTTGCGGTGGATTTGCGCCACACTTCCCCTACGGGTAAACCCCTTGGCGTTTAATATATCTATTCGGTTTGTTTAGGTATATTATACCAAAAAAATCTTACATAAAAAAGAAATAAAACAACCGATTTGTTACACAAAAGCACAATTTTGATTTTAGAAAAAAGGGATAAAAAGCCCTAAAAATGCAAAAAAAGGACCTTTAAATTATTATACCATATTGATTTTTGAGTGTCAACGTGGTATACTTATATAGTCAAAATTTAAGGAGAATTTTTTATGACTAAAACTTATTTGTACGAAAATTTATGGACGGAAAAGGAAACCGAGGTCGTTTCTTTCGGCAACCTTTCCGCAAGCATTTTTACCTATTCTACGGGCGTTAAATCTATCAAGATTAAAAACTCCAAAGGCTACGCAACCGTTCTTCCGTATATGGGGCAAATGGTGTGGAGCGCGGTGTTTAACGGCAAAGACCTTAGAATGAAATCAATTTACGACGAACCCGTTCAATGCAAACAAGTTTACGGCGAAAGCTACGGTTGCTTTTTAATGCATTGCGGTTTAACGGCTATGGGCAACCCCACCGCTGAGGATACTCACCTTCCCCACGGCGAACTCCCCATCGCTAAGTACAATTCCGTATTCGTAGTTACGGGCAAAGATGAAAAGGGCGAGTATATCGGCGTTTCAGGCGTTTATACTCACAAAGCGTGCTTTGAACTCAACTACAAGTTTATCCCGCTCGTAAAACTTTACGATGACGCTACCTACTTAGACGTTAAGGTTACCTTTACCAACAATAAGGACGTTCCGCTCGAATATTACTACCTCTGCCACATCAATCACCGCCCCGTTAACGGCGCTAAGCTTTGCTACACGGCAGACAGAAAGCAAATTAAAATCAATCACGAAGTTCCCGAAAACTACTGGAACAAAGAGGCTGGCGACAAGACTAACGCATACCTTAATATGCTCGATGAAAACCCCTATCTTATGGATACGATAGGCGGTGAAAATCAATCTTACCACCCCGAAATCGTTATGTGCGCAAAATACGAGGCGGACGAGGACGGAAACGCTTACACCATGCAAGTTAATCCCGACGGAACTGCCACTTACGTTATTCACCGCCCGTCTGAACTTCCCTACGGTACGAGATGGATATCGAGAACTGACGATGAGGACGCTTTAGGTATGGTACTCCCCGCAACGAGCGAGCACCTCGGCAAGCTCTACTGCCAAAGAAACAACCAACAGCGCTATCTTAAAAAGGGCGAAAGCGTAACTTACACTATGCAAACGGGCGTTCTTTCTAAGGAAGATGCGGATAAAATGCAGGCAAAAATCAAAAAGTTAGGTTTTTAAGTAAATTAAAAAGAGGTTCGAAATGAACCTCTTTTTTTTATGCTTTGAAAAAATGTTCTTCAACTTTCGCACAAATATAGTGATATACAGGAAGGTGGAGTTCTTGAACTTTATACGTTTCCGTTTCGGGAACGGCAATCAACACGTCGGATAAGCATTTGAGCGCTCCTCCGCTCTCACCCGTGAGCGAGATAACGGTAACGCCTAAAGCTTTGGCAACCTTTACGGCTTGAACTACGTTTTTGGAATTTCCAGAGGTGGAAATCGCAATCAAAACGTCCCCCTGTTTAGCTAAAGCTAAAACGCCTTGCGCATAGATAAGTTCTGGCTCAACGTCGTTGCAAAACGCGGAATTTAAGCCAACGATAGAGGGGAGAGAAATTGCAGGCAAGCCAACTTGTAATTTAGATAACACTTCTTCGTCAACGGGATAATTTTTAAGCATTTCTTGGCGCTTTTGTTCACTTAAAGGTCTCTTTTTCAAAAAGCCTTTCATGAGTTCGCCAACGATGTGCTCGCCGTCTGCCGAGCTACCTCCGTTACCACAGATTAAAAGCTTACCGCCGTTTTTATAACTGTTGATAATCGTTTCAACAGCGCTTTCTATTTGAACTGCGTTAGAGTTTAACTTTTCATATCTTTTAATTAACTCTTTCATCATTTATTCCCCCTAATTCGCGTTTGACCTTCTTTATATACGGAACTAAAACACACAAGTACGCTATAATTGACAACGCCCATGAAACTGGGAACGCCGTGTAAATAACTGTAAAATTGCCCGTTAATTTGTACATAACGTTAAGCCAAACTATCCTAAATATCGTTGCGGTAAAAATAGCTATTATCATAGCGGTAAAACTTTTACCCAAACCCCTCAGCGTATAACTAAAAACGTTCATAATTCCGCAGAGGGCATAGAACATGCCTATGCCGATAAACCTTCTATATGCGTAGTCTATAACTTCCACGTCACTCGTTATAAAGCCTACAACCGTTTTAAGCATAAGTAAAGCACCAAAGCCTAAAACTACACCCATAACTAGATTTATAACGACGGCGTAAGTTATCGCTTTTATAATTCGCGCAAAATTCTTAGCTCCATAGTTTTGGCTAACTATTGTAGTTATTGCGGTTGCAACCCCAGTCATTGCGGTGTTTACGTAGTTTTCTATTTGTGAAGAGTATGACGCGCCCGCTATCGCCTTTTCGCCAAAAAGATTAACCGTCGATTGAATAAATACATTCGCTAATGCGAACAGCGAAGACTGTATGCCCGATGGAACACCTATTTTAATAACTTCTAAAAGTTCTTTTTTGTAAAACCTAAAATACCTAAACTTAAGTTTTACCACGCCGTTTGCTTTTAATAAACGGATAATGCAAAGCACAGCCGCAACGGCTTGGGATATTACGGTTGCAATTGCAACGCCTTCAACGTCCATACCACATGCTAAAACGAAGAATAAGTTAAAGCCGATATTGAGAACGCCACCTACTATGAGATAGATGAGCGGTCTTTTACTATCTCCCGCCGCCCTGAGTATTGCCGAAAAGAAGTTGTATAGCATAACGAGTGGCATACCCGTAAAATAAATTTGCAAATATTTTACCGCATACTCCAAAACGTCATCTTTACAGTTCATTAAAATAAGGAGAGGGCGAGCTAAAGTCCATCCAACGATAACGAGGAACAAGCCGATAGCTACACTCAAAGGAACACTCATTCCAACGAGTTTTTTAACAGCCTCGTCCTCTTTTTCGCCAAGTTTTTTAGATACGACTATATTAACGCCTATCGACACGCCTACGAAAAGCATGGTCAGTAAATTTACGAGCGGTGTAGTTGCACCTACCGCAGCAACCGCGTTATCACCAGCTGCGCTTATCGCGCCGAGGACGGCAATATCCGCAGTATTAAATATAAGTTGCAAGACGTTAGTAAGTATTATCGGGAGAGAAAATAAAACTATTTGCCTAAAAAGATTGCCTCTCGTGAAATCTTGCTCGATTTTCCCCTTTCGATATTTGTGTTGCGCGGATATTTTGTGCGCGTGATTGTTTATCCCCATAACTATATTATATCACTTGTTGTTTATATTTCCATATAAATTTACTCAACTTGCGCTTGATGTTGAGATTTTAACTTTTTGAGCATGGGAACTAACACTATAAACAGCGCGAGCGACGTTATTATCCACGTTGCAGGATAGGAAACGAAAATCAAAGTGTAACTTTTAATAAACGCAAACATTACGTTTACCCAAATAATTCTTAAAACGCACGAACCTAAAAGGCATATAATCATACTCGTTGTGCTCTTTCCAAGCGCACGCATAGTATAAGAGAAAATTTCCATAATACCGCATATAAAATACGGGAGGCAAACGAGTAAAATTCTATCAAACGAATACTTAACAACTTGCGCGTCGCCTGATATCGCCATTACGATAGGTTTACAAAGTAGCGTGCCCGCCACACCTAAAACAAGACCTAAAACCGAGGTTATGATTAAGCCGTAGATTATCGTTTTGAATATGCGGTCAAACTTTTTAGCGCCGTAGTTTTGGCTAATGAAACTCATAATTGCTACGGATACCGCGTTCATTGCAACGTAAACGTACCCCTCGATTTGAACTGCGTACGCCGAGCCGGACATTGCCGTTTCTCCGCAAAGATTAATGGTCTTTTGAATGAATACGTTGGAAAGCGAAAAGAGTGAGCCTTGAATTCCAGAGGGAACGCCTATTTTAATAATTTCTAAAAGTTCTTTTTTATAAAATCTTACGTATTTAAACTTTAATCTTACTACGCCTTTTGCCCTTAATAATTGAATTAAGCAAAGCAACGCCGATATTCCTTGAGATACGACTGTTGCAATGGCAACGCCCTCTACCGTCATTTTTAAAACGGTTATGAAAAACACGTTGAGCCCTACGTTTGCAACACCGCCTATTAAAAGGTAGATAAGCGGTCTTTTACTATCTCCCGCCGCCCTCATTATCGCCGATAAGAAGTTATAAAGAATAACGAGCGGAATTCCTAAAAAGTAAACTTGAACGTATCTTGCAGAAAGGTCGATAACGGCAGGGTCGCTCTTCATAAGCTCAAGGAAAAACCTCGCGCCAAACCAGCCTATAGCCATTAAAACAACACCGAAAATAAGGCTTAAAAGTATGCTCATTCCGATAGTTTTTTGAACGCCTTCTTCGTTGTGTTCGCCAAGATATTTAGAAGAGAGCACGTTGACGCCTACTGATAAGCCTATAAAAAGCGACGTTATAAGGTTTATAAGCGAACCCGTTGAACCAACGGCGGCAACTGACGTGTTGTCGACTAATATGCCAAGAATTATAACGTCAGCGGTGTTGAATAATATTTGTAAAATGTTGGTAAAGATTAAAGGAAGAGCAAATATAATCATTTGCCTAAGTAATGGACCTTGAGTAAAGTCCTTTTCTATTCTTCCTTTCATATATCCGCGAAGTTTAATCCTTCTAGCGCGACTGTTCATAAAAATTTTTCTCCATTTTGCTGTTTTAAGCATAAATTAACGATAAGAAACGCCGTTTCTTATCGTTAAATGGTGTGTTTAGTTATTAATCTACAAATTTTAAGTTAGAAACGAGTTAGACAAGGCTCGACAAGACGGGGCGATTACGATAGACCTTATCGGTCATCGTAAATGCAACGGCTTGGCAGTAACGATGCATAACGAAGTTTATAACGGCTTAATCTTCATAGATAGGAAATCTCTCGCAAAGTTCAATAACTTTAGCCTTAACCTCTTCCTTTTTCTCTTCAAAGTTAAAGGTAACGTCGTAGATAAAGTCTGCAATCATTTCCATTTCTTTTTCTTTAAAGCCACGCGAGGTAACGGCAGGAGTTCCTATTCTCACGCCACTCGTTATAAACGGGCTTTGAGGGTCGTTCGGGATTGCGTTCTTGTTTAAGGTGATATGCACCTCGTCTAAACGCTTTTCAAGCTCTTTACCGGTAATGCCAGCGTCGATAAGGTCAACGAGCATAAGGTGATTATCCGTTCCGCCAGAAACGAGCTTGAAACCTTTTTTAACGAGCGCGCCTGCAAGTGCTTTCGCGTTTTTGGCAACTTGAATTTGATATTCTTTAAATTCAGGCTTTAACGCCTCGCCAAGCGCAACTGCCTTTGCCGCTATTATATGCATGAGCGGACCGCCCTGAGTACCGGGGAATACCGCTTTATCAATAGCTTTTGCGTACTGCTCTTTGCAAAGTATCATACCGCCACGAGGACCGCGTAAGGTCTTGTGGGTGGTAGTAGTAACAACGTCCGCATACGGAACGGGGCTTTCGTGAACGCCTGCGGCAACAAGACCTGCAATGTGCGCCATGTCTACCATTAAATACGCCCCAACCTCGTCTGCAATTTCTCTAAACTTTTTAAAGTCAATCGAACGAGGATATGCGCTCGCTCCTGCTAAGATGAGCTTAGGCTTGTGAGCGATGGCAAGTTCTCTAATTTTATCGTAATCGAGAACTTGTTTATCTAAACTTACCTCGTAGGGAACGATGTTGAAATATTTACCCGAGATGTTAACGGGCGAGCCGTGAGATAAGTGACCACCGTTTGCAAGGGATAAGGAAAGTACTGTATCGCCGGGATTTAAGAGTGCGAAAAATACCGCAAGGTTTGCGTTTGCTCCGCTGTGAGGCTGAACGTTAGCGTGTTCAGCGCCAAAGAGCTTTTTAGCGCGTTCTCTTGCAATTTCCTCCACCTCGTCAACGTAAACGCAACCGCCGTAGTAACGCTTTCCGGGATAACCCTCGGCATACTTGTTGGTAAGCACCGTGCCCGCAGCGAGAAGAACTGCCTCGCTAACTATATTTTCAGATGCTATAAGTTCGATGTTTTGCTGTTGGCGTTTAAGTTCTCTATCAATGGATACGAAAACCTCATTGTCCAAGCTTTTAAGTTTGTCAAAAAACATAAATACTACCCTCGTAATTTTAATATTGAATTAAGTATACTTTAATTTTAAAGCCTTGTCAAAGGAAAAACAACTTTTTTAAATAAATTTAAAAAGTGTGCTTAGTTCAAGCACACTTTTTGGTTTTTGTTTATATAAAGGTAATCATTAACTGGCAAGCCAACACTACTAATACTAACGCGATAGGATAGGTAGATGCGTAAGCGGACGCAACGTCCTCAGTCTTTGCGGTGTTGATTAAAGTTCCAAGCGCGGGGGTAGAAGTCATACCGCCGGTAATTGAGCCGAGGGTGTTGAGAAGAGGCATCTTCATAGCGAATTTTGCAAGGAAGAAACCAACAAGCATCGGAGCGATAGTCATACAAGCACCGCCAACAAAACCCCAAATGATTTTACCAGCTCCGTCAGCACCACTAAGAGAAGATACGAGTTTTACGCCTCCATCAAAACCAGCGCCTAAGAGGAATAACATTAAGCCGAATTCTCTTAAGAGCTTTAAAGTGCTTTCGGGTACTTGGAGAGAAAGTTTTCCGATTTTGCCAAAGTGACCTAAAACTAAGCCCATAATGAGTACGCCACCCGTTGTTCCTAAACTGAACGCCGAGCCCTCGAACAACGGAATTTTAATAGCGCCTAATAAAAGACCTGTTACTACTGTAAGCGCGATGGGAACAAGACCAAAGGGCTCAACCTCGAATAAGCCTGCATAGTTTTTAACCTCTTCTTCAGCGCCGATCTTTAAAAGCTCTCTTTCCTTTTCCATATCAGTCTTTAAGAACTTAGGCATAAGTTGAACGAATAAAACAACGCCTACTACGCCAAAGGGATAAGCAATTGCGTGACCTACGGAAATGATTGCATACTCGGGAAGTTCTCTTAATTTCTCCACAGCCATTCCAGCATATTCAGGCATAGATTGAAGTTCAGAAAGCACCGCTTCTTGTGCTGCTGAAAAACCGGGGGTAGTAGTAAGCGCTCCGGAGAGTATTCCAGCCCAGAAACCAGAACCATAATTGAAAATCACCGAGAATATAACTGCAACTGTAGTAGACGATAAAATAATTATCGCTCCAAGTACGATATAAGTTTTAAAGTTCTTTTTAAGGTTCTTGAAGAAATTAGGTCCTGCAATAAGGCCAACTGAGCCAACGAACATTATAAGACCTAAATTTTGAATAGGTCCACCCATCGTAGAAACGATAGAGCTTTCGTGTGTAACGTGGAACGAGCCTAAAATAGGAACGTTGCCAAAGTCAAGCGTGCATAAGAAACCAAAGAGTATCGCTACTAAGAATACGCCTGCAGTTCCTAAGTTAACGCCCTTAATGGTAACACCACCGAGGAGGTAACCTAAAGCACAAATTACAAAAATCAAGATAAATAATACGGGGGTTGACTTAATCTCGATTGCCGTCGTTATATCCCCATCTTTTACTGCATTGTATACACACCAAGCAACAAGAGCGGCAACTACCACGATAGCGATAGATATCCAAAGCCATTTAAGGCTTTTTTTGTTTTGATTTTCCATGTTTAAATAAAAACTCCTATAAACTACATTATTTTAGCGTTCGGCATTTTTGTCGAACGCTATTATTATAAAAGGTTTGAGTTATATGTTGGCTGTGCCAACGTTATATGCGAACTACCGTTCGCGTTATATATAACCTACGGTTACGTTATATGCTACCTTTGGTAGCGTTGTGGTTGGCTTTTCATATAGAATAAATCCTTAACGCTCGAAACACATAACGCCCGAAATAACAAATTAATTTAAGACACTAGTTTGGGCGTTAGGCAAGGCTCACGAAGACGCTAGGCTGAGATAGACCTCGTTGGTCATCAAAGTCTAGTGGCTAAGTAGAAACGAAGCATAATGCCCGAAATAGTGGATTAAATTACATATCTCCTCTTTTATAAGAAGGAAGAAGTTGCGGGGATACCTTACCGGTATTTACGCCAGCTGCCTTTAACTCGTTGTTGAAATCTTTAACGTGTGATAAGGTGAGCTTGCCAACTTTTACGTTCTTGCACTTTTCACTTGCGTACTTACCAGCGTTTCTACCAAATACGATAATATCAAGTAAAGAGTTACCCATAAGACGATTTCTACCGTGGATACCTCCAACAGCCTCGCCTGCTACGTATAAGTTTTCAACCATGGTGGTCTGACCGTCAGCATCGATATCGATACCGCCGTTTTGATAGTGAAGCGTGGGGTAAATTAAGATGGGGTCTTTTCTAATATCGATACCGTATTTGCCGAACATTCTCATCATTGCGGGAATACGCTTTTCGATAGTGCCCTCACCGCCGATAATATCAATCATCGGGGTATCGAGCCATACGCCCTCACCGTCAGTCGTCTTAACGCCGTTTCCGCGACCTTTACATTCTCTAATGATAGTAGATGCAGTAACGTCACGCGTTTCGAGCGAGTATACGAAAGCCTCACCGTTTTTATTTACGAGCTGAGCGCCGAGCGAACGAACTTTCTCGGTAACGAGCGCGCCGTAAATTTGAGTGGGCTCTGCAGCGCCGGTCGGGTGATACTGCAAAGTATCAGCGTATAAAAGCTTTGCACCTGCACGATATGCAAGAACTAAACCGTCAGCCGTTGCGCCGTAGTGGTTAGAAGTCGGGAAACCTTGATAGTGAAGTCTGCCTGCACCACCCGTTGCGATAATAACGGTTTTTGCTTTGGCAACTAAGATTTCGCCCGTTTCCATGTTTTGTAAAACTGCACCGGCAGCTTTGCCTTCACTGTCTTTAATAATTTCGATTGCAGCGGTAAAGTCAACAACGGGAATACCCCTGTTTAAAACCTCGTCACGAAGAGTTCTCATAATCTCTGCGCCCGAGTAGTCTTTACAAGCGTGCATTCTCTTTCTCGACGTACCACCGCCGTGAGTGGTTACCATCTCGCCGTCTGCTTGCTTATCGAACATAACGCCGAGGTCGGAAAGCCAACGAATAGCGTCGGGAGCCTCTTTAACGAGCTTTTCAAGTAAGCAGGGCTTTGCTGCAAAGTGACCGCCACCAAACGCATCGAGATAGTGCTGAGCGGGGCTATCGTTGGGCTTATCAGCCGCTTGAATACCGCCCTCCGCCATCATAGAGTTAGCGTCGCCTATTCTAAGCTTGGTAACAATCATAACGTTTGCGCCGTTGCCGTGAGCGGTAATTGCTGCGGAAGAACCCGCACCGCCACCGCCGATAACTAAAACGTCAACGTCGTAATCGGGGTTTTTGAGGTCAATCTTCTTCGCGTCTAAACGAGACTTGCCTTGCAAAAGGTCTGCAAGCTCGTGTAAAACCTTATCGCCTTTGTTAGGGCCAACTTTTAAGGTTTCGTACGCGCCCTCGATGTAGTCGGGGTGGAACTCATGTAAAACCGCGTCCTTTTCTTCAGCGGTCATTCTTGCGTGGAGGTTTTTAAGTCTTTCCGCTCTCGTAGCCTCTACCTTTTTGATTGAATCGAGTTGTTCTTGAGTATAAGAATACATATCCGTTCCTCCCTATTACTTTTCAATATCTCTCGTGTTGTAGAGCGCTTTTTGCTCTTCGAGAGGTTTGTTCATAATTTCGTTCACGCTGTCGTCGTGCTTGCCTTCGTTAATCTCGGCAACCCTGTCTAAAAGGTGCTTGCACTCGGGAGCGATGTATTTGCCGTAAAGTCTTCTTGCAAGGATAGCAACCTGAGGATGAGAAATACCTGCAGGGCATCTCGACGAGCAAAGACCGCACATAATACAGTCAAAGGACTCTTCAGCACACTTTTCGTATTCACCGCGTTGAGCGTATGCGATGTACTGCATAGTCTTAAGTTCCTGAGGGCACGCCTTAGAACATGCGTTACAGCCGATACAGCTGTAAATTTCAGGATATAACTGCATCATAATTTGCTCGGTGGGTTTAACCTTTTGAATATCGTAAACCTGTTTTACGAGGGGGAAGAAGGGAAGAGTTGCTACGTACATACCCTCTTCTACCTGTTGCTGACAAGCAAGGCAGGTTTTAAGTTCGGTTTTACCGTGAATTCTGTAAAGCGTTGCGCACGCACCGCAGAAACCGTTACGGCAACCGCAACCGCGAACGAGCTGATATCCTGCATATTCCATAGCCTTCATAATGGTGAGGCTTGCAGGAACTTCGTATTTTTTACCGAAAAAGTAAACGTTTACCATTTTTTCCATATTCGTTTTCTCCATTGTCCTAATTAATATTCCGAAGGAAGTTCTTCGAGTTGGTCCATACGGAATACAGGACCGTCTTTACAAATGTATTTATCGCCAACGTTGCAGCGACCGCATTTACCGATACCGCATTTCATTCTAAACTCTAAAGTGGTGAACACTTGAGTTTTCTCAAAGCCAAGCTCTAAAAGAGCTTGAAGAGTGAACTTAATCATTATCGGCGGACCGCAAAGAACAGCCGTTCTATCAGTTGGGATATTTACCTCTTTAACGTATGCAGGAACAAAGCCTACGTGGCCGTTCCAGCCCTCTTGAGGACGGTCAATCGTCAAGTAAACGTTAAAGTCTTTTTCGTTTTTCCACTCCTCCTCGATTTCCTTAAAGTCAACGAGGTCGTCCATCGAACGAGAGCCGTAAACGATATCTACCGTGCCGTAGTCAGCCCTGTTCGCCCTAACGTAGTTGATAACCGAACGAAGAGGTGCTAAACCTATACCACCTGCGATAAAGAGAAGGTTCTTGCCCTTGAAATCTTTAGTAACGGGGAAACCGTTGCCGTAAGGTCCGCGGATAGTTACCTGTTGACCTACTTCGCAAGCGTGCAACCAAGAGGTTACGCAACCGCATTTTTTAATGGAAAACTCCATAAACTCGGTGTTCGTTGGAGAAGAGGTTATCGAGAACATCGCCTCGCCGATACCGGGGATTGAAAGCATTGCGCATTGACCGGGCATGTGCTCGAAAGCCTTCTTGCCGTCGGGAGTAACTACTCTAAAGGTCTTAACGTCGGGGGTGTCTTTCCTGATATCCGTAATGACGCCGATTACGGGAATAAGCGCTTCATTAGTCATTGTTTTTACCTCCGAGTTTTTTAATTACTTTTACGATATTTAACGATTGCGGGCATTTCTTAACGCATCTTCCGCAACCTACACAACCGTACTCACCGTCGTTATTAGAGGGGAAGTAGCAAAGCTTGTGCATAAATCTTTGGCGATATCTTTGCATCTGGTTCTTTCTCGGGTTTTCAGCAGCCATCTTGGTAAACTCTGAATACATGCACGAGTCCCAGCACCTAAATCTCTTAACGCCTGCGTTAGTTTGGAAATCTCTTATATCAAAACATTGACAAGTCGGGCAAACAAAGGTACAAGTACCACAGCCGAGGCACGCCTTTGACAAGTCTTCCCACTCCGGTCTATCAAAGAGTTTCATAAGGTTTTCGCCCTTGAACTCAGAAAGATCGAGGTTTACAAAGGGCAACGCGTCAATTTTTTCGGCAATCGCCTTCTTTTCTCCCTCAACGGCAGTAGCGTCACCGTCTTCAAGGCACTTAAGGCTGTCAAGGAGCGCTCTACCCTTTTCGGTAAGAGGCTCGAAGAACATCTCGTCGCCTACGATAGTCGCTTGAACGTCACCCTTAGGATTAGACGCGTCTACGCCGAATACTTTACAAAAGCACGAGCTTTCAGGGTTGTTACAAGCAAGAGTTACAACGGTTACAGCCTCCCTCTTTGCCTTGTACATAGTGTCAACGGGCTCAGCGAGGAAAACTCTATCTAAAATTTCAAAGCTCTTAAGGTCACAACCGCGAACGCCGAATAAAACGAAGGGAGCGGGGGTCTTTCTCGCATCGATAATCTCGATGTTTTTACCCGAAGTTTTGAACTCCATCATATCTTCGCTTTGGGGGAAGAATAAATCTTTTGCAGACTTTACGGTTTGGAGAGATTTGATATCTACCTCAACGCCGTCCTCATACTTTTTAAAGTTGGTGGCTTTAGCAACCTTTACGGGAAGATAAAGCTCTTGAGCGCCTGCTATTTCCTTATATAATAAGTCTAAATTTTTATAAGCAATCTTTTTCATCAGTTATTACCTCCGAAAACGTCGCTCGGGTCAACGTCACCCGTAGTGTAGTTGGTAAGAGGACCTTTGGAATCGGTATCCTCACCAGCTTGATATTCACCGTAAAGCCTATCGATATCACTGATAAACTTTCTGTTTAAAAGGTGAAGGGGAATGTGCTGAGGGCAAACTCTCGAGCACTCGCCACAGTCGGTACAACGACCTGCTACGTGGAAGGCTCTTATAATGTGGAATAACTTCTCTTCAAAGCTATCGCTGTTTGCCTTGCTTGCAATGCCAGAGTTATCGTTATCGAACACACACTTTGTACAAGTACAAGCGGGGCACACGTTTCTGCACGCGTTACAACGGATACAGTTAGAAAGCTGGTCTTTCCAGAAAGCGTATCTTTCGTCAGCCGTCATAGCCTCTAACTTTTTAACGGTTTCAAAGCGGTCTAATACCGGCTCGCGCTTTTCGTTGAACGAAATGATATCGTCATAAGATAAGGGCTTTTTAGTGCAAGTTAAGCACTTGCCGAGTATTATCTCTTCCTTCTTGAATTCCTTGCCTTTTACCGTAACGGTATCAACCGTTTCAACGGCGCTATCTACCATTTCAATTCCGTTTTCCTTAAGCTTGTAGGGGTCAACCTTTCCTTGACACTCTACGCCGACGGTGTAAACGTTTTCTTTATTTATTCTGTGCTCTTTAATGAGCTGGTTAAAACTGTAGCTATCACAGGGCTTTAAGAATACTAAAATCTTGCCCTCTTTCTTGCTCTCTTCAACGAGATATTTTGAAAGGTTTGCGCCACAGAATACGTTATAGCAAAAATCTTTTAAGCTTTCCTCGCTCTTGAATACGCAAGGCTCAACGTCATAGCCGAGCTCGCCCTTCTTCCAGCCGAGAACGCGAGTAACCTCGCCAGAACTTAAGAGTGCTTTTGCCTTTTCAATCATAGCAGTTTCTATTCTTTGCATCTCAAATCCTCCAACCTCTTGTTTTCACCGAGAGCGGCAACCTTGCTTGCAAAATCGTTCATAACGGCGGAGAACTTTGCGCCCTCTGCAGCGGATACCCACTCAACGCGCGTTCTTTCTCTCTCAATGCCGAGATAATCGAGCATACTGAAAAGTAAACTCATTCTTCTTCTTGCATAGTAGTTACCAGTAGTATAGTGGCAGTCGCCGGGGTGACAACCGCAAATGATTACGCCGTCCGCTCCCCTTTGGAAAGCCTTTAATATAAACATAGGATTAACCCTGCACGAACAGGGAACTCTTATAATCTTTACGTCAGCAGGATAGGAAAGCCTCGAAGAACCTGCAAGGTCCGCACCTGCGTAACTGCACCAGTTACAGCAGAACGCAACGATTAAAGGTCTTTTTTCGTTATTCATCTCTTGCATATCGCGTCTACCTCCGCCATAATCTGTTTGTTGCTAAAGCCCTTGAGGTCCATAGCGCCAGAAGGACAAGTAACGGTACAAGCACCGCAACCCTGACATACCGCCTCGTTAACCGATGCAACTCTTCTCGTTTCGGTCTTGCCACCGCCGATTCTGAATTCCTTGTCAACGTAAGTGATTGCGCCGTAGGGGCAAACGTTCGCACATACCGAACAACCCGTACAAAGCGTTTCGTCGCTGTGGGCAACGCAAGCGTTGCACTTAAGCTTGTCTTTAGATAATAAACCTACAACCTTTGCCGCACAAGCACTTGCCTGAGAAACCGTTTCGGGAATATCCTTAGGTCCTTGGCAAACGCCCGATAAGAATATGCCTGCCGTGGGGCTTTCTACGGGGCGGAGCTTTGCGTGAGCCTCGGTTAAGAAGTTATTAGTGTCAATACTTGCAGTTACCATAGTTGCAATCTTTCTAACCGAGGGGTTAGGCTCGATTGCCGCAGCAAGTACTACGAGGTCTGAGGGAATTACTACTTGCTCGTTGTTGATAAGGTCTGAACCTTGAACCATAAGCTTGCCGTTTTCCTCGTACACCTTGCCTACCATGCCCTTTATGTAGTCAACGCCGTACTGCTCTACTGCTCTACGGAAGAACTCGTCATAGTTCTTACCAGGAGTTCTCACGTCGATATAGAATACGTGAACTTCAGTATCGGGATATTTTTCGCGAATGAGCATTGCGTGCTTTGCAGTGTACATACAGCAAATCTTACTGCAGTAGGGTTTACCGCAACCCGAGGTGTCTCTCGAGCCTACGCATTGAATAAAGGTGATAACCTTGGGCTCTTTGTGGTCGGAGGGACGAACTAAGTGACCGTCCGAAGGACCTGCCGCGTTCATAAGTCTTTCAAGCTCTAACGAGGTCACTACGTCTTTATAAGTATCGTAGCCGTATTCGTTAAAGTTTTCAAGCGAGATGGGCTTGTACCCGGTTGCAACTACGATTGCACCGTATTCCCTCTCGATAATCTCGTCTTTCTGAGTGTAGTCGATTGCGTTTACCTGACATTGCATTGCGCAAAGACCGCACTTGCCGTTTTTGAGCTTTAAGCATTGCTCGGGGTCGATAATTGCAACGTTGGGAATAGCCTGAGCAAACGGAATGTAGATTGCCGGGCGGTTGTTAAGACCCATGTTGAATTCGTTTTTACCCTTTTTGGACGGGCACTTTTGCATACATACGCCACAACCCGTACATTTCTTCTCGTCAACGAAACGCGCCTTTCTTCTAATTTGAACCTTAAAGTTACCAACGAAACCTTTAACGCTTTCGATTTCACTAAAGGTCATGATGTCGATATTCTCGTTTTGAGCACAGTCAACCATCTTGGGTGTTAAGATACAAGCAGCACAGTCAAGAGTTGGGAAAGTCTTATCGAGCTTTGCCATGTTACCACCGATAGTTGCGGAGCTTTCTACGATATCTACCTCGTAGCCTGCCTCTGCAATATCGAGAGCCGACTGAATACCTGCAATACCACCGCCGATAACGAGTGCTCTTTTAACTACTGCGCTTTCACCCGAGGTGAGCGGAGCGTTGAGCTTAAGTTTTGCGATAGCACTTCTGCCGAGAACTATAGCCTTTTCGGTAGCCTCGTCCATATCCTTGTGTATCCAAGAACATTGTTCACGAATATTCGCGATTTCTACCATGTAGGGATTGAGCCCTGCACTCTCGGCAGTCTTTCTAAACGTTGCCTCGTGCATTCTCGGAGAACACGAGCATACTACGATACCCGTTAAGCCGTTTTCTTTGATAGCGTTGCGAATGAGCGCTTGGCCGTTTTCAGAACACATATATTGATACGTTTCGGAAATAACTACGCCGGGCTCTAACCTCAATACGTCCGCAACTTTCTTTACGTCTACGGTTGCCGCGATATTACTACCGCACCAACACACAAATACACCAATCTTTTGCATTATATACTCCCTTACTTGTTGAATTTTCTAAACATACTTACGAGAAGTTGTTGGGGAATTGCCTCGTTGATAGTTTCGGGGATTTTTTCCGCCTGAACCTTGTTTCCGCCCTGAGCTCTTACAACCTCTTGGCGAACTGCCTCTATCACGTTTGCAGGAGCTACGCCACGGGGACATCTCTCTACGCATGCAAAACAGCTAAGGCAGGTATATAAGGACTTGCTCTCGAGGAGCTTTTCAACTTCGCCCTTTTCTATATATGATACGAACTGATGGGGCTTGATATCCATTTCGGCATACGCTGGGCATCTACCCGAGCACTTACCGCATTTCATACACTTTCTAACGTCAGTTCCACTTCTTTCTTTGATAAGCTTTGCCTGTTCTTTTCTATCCATATCTTACTCCTTTACTCCGAGAGCCTCGGCAAGAAGTTCGGTAAAGTAATATACGGGAACTTCTCCATTGCCGTTTTCGGTAAGGTTATACATACAAAGGGGGCACGCGGTAACGAGCTTTTCAGCGCCTGCGTTTTTAGCAGAATCGGTAACCTTGGTGCTCTTCTTAACCGCTAAGTCCTTGCTGGTAGTTGAAACGTATGCTCCACAGCACTCGTTCCTAAATGCGTACGTTACGGGCGTTGCGCCGATTGCCGTGATGAAATCTTCGATAATCTTCGGATTTTCAGGATTGTCAAACGCCAACGTTTCAGACGGGCGAAGGAGCAAACAGCCGTAGTATGCGCCTATCTTTTGATTTTTGAGGGGGTTAACTACCGCCGCCTTGATTTTATCAAAACCAACGTAGTCCCTCAAGAGTTCGAGATAGTGAATAACGTCAGTCTCGCCGGCGTACTCCTCGTCGAGAGCGAGGTAGTTGTTTGCCTTAAGGCGAATATTATCGTCGTTTTTCATATCGTCGTTAACTCTTTTTAAAACGTGATGGCAAGCCGAGCATAAAGTGAGGAGTTTTCCACCCTCAGCCTTTGCGTTTGCGAGAGTTCTAACTGCGGAAAGCTTAGTTGCAACCTCGTCCTTAGAAACGGGGTAAACCGCGCCACAGCATTGCCACTCTTTAATCTCTTCGAAATCAACGCCTAATTTTTCAAGGCACTTTCTTCCATATAAGTCTAATTGCTTTGCTTTAGTTTTAAGGGTACAACCCGGATAATAAGAAAATTTCATAATTACACCATCTGTTCAGGTTTGAACACCTTGTCAAATTCTTCAGCGGAGAGGAAACCGAGCGAAACGCAAGCCTCCTTTAAGCTGATGTTTTCCTTGTGAGCAAGCTTAGCCGTTTTAGCGGCGTTCTCGTAACCGATGTAGGGGTTGAGCGCCGTAACGAGCATAAGCGAATTGTAAAGGTTGAACTTCATCTTCTCTGCATTTGCCCTTATGCCAGACGCACAGTTCTTGTTGAACGAGCGAATGCCGTCTGCCAAAAGCCTTGCCGATTGCAAGAAGTTGTAGATGATAACGGGCATGAATACGTTGAGCTCGAAATTGCCTTGAGATGCGGCAAATCCAACTGCAGCGTCGTTACCCATTACTTGAACTGCAACCATCGTTAAAGACTCGCATTGAGTTGGGTTAACCTTGCCCGGCATTATGGACGAGCCGGGTTCGTTTTCGGGAATAAATATTTCACCAAGACCGCAACGAGGACCGCTCGATAACCATCTAACGTCGTTTGCAATCTTCATAAGGTCCGCAGCGAGCGCCTTGAGCGCGCCGTGTGCAAACACGATTTCGTCTTTAGCGGTGAGTGCGTGGAACTTATTGCCTGCCGTAACGAAAGTCTTGCCCGTAAGATTAGAAACCTCTTCGGCAACCGCTACGTCAAAGCCCTTGGGAGCGTTCAAGCCCGTACCTACCGCAGTACCACCGAGCGCAAGCTCTTTAAGACCGGGAAGAGAAAGCTCAAGCATTGCCCTACTCTTTTCAAGCATGTTTCTCCAACCGCTTATCTCTTGAGAAAAACTTACGGGCACAGCGTCTTGAAGGTGAGTTCTACCACTCTTAACGATACCCTCGTTTTCCTTTTCTAAACGCTTGAATACATCAATCAACGCGTCGATTTCAGGGAAAAGCTTATCCTCGATAGCGATAACCGCAGCAATGTGCATAGCCGTTGGGAAAGTATCGTTGCTCGACTGGCTCTTATTTATATCGTCGTTGGGGTGAAGGAGTTTTTTGCCTGCAATCTCGTTTCCGCGGTTAGCGATAACTTCGTTGGCGTTCATGTTGGACTGAGTACCCGAGCCAGTCTGCCAAACAACCAAAGGGAAATGGTCGTTCAAGCTACCCGAGATAACCTCGTCACACGCCTGAGAGATTGCGGTGAGTTTTTCATTGTCAATCTTGCCGAGGCGGTTGTTAGCGTAAGCAGCCGCCTTTTTGAGTATGCCGAAAGCGTGAGTGATTTCACGAGGCATAACCTCTCCGCCTATGCGGAAATTTTGATAACTTCTTTGAGTTTGAGCAGCCCAGTACCTATCGGCAGGCACTTGCATTTCGCCCATAGTATCTTTTTCAATACGGTATTCCATAATTAACTCCTTGTGGTATGCAAACAAAGTTTGCAGTTATATGCGACCATCGTCGCGTGATATGTTTACTGTGTAAACGCTCTTTCGATCGCTAACGTTAAACGTAAATGAACGCCAAAGCCTTGTTTCAACGCCATCAGTTTAAGACGTTAGAAACGAGTTAGGCGAGGCTCGCAAAGACGGGGCGATTACGATAGACCTTTTTGGTCATCGTAAATGCAACACCCTTGTTTCAACGCCATTAGTTTAAGACGTTAGAAACGCTCATCTATCTTGCTCAACACCATCAGTTTAAGACGTTAGAAACGAGTTAGGCGAGGCTCGCAAAGACGGGGCGATTACGATAGACCTTTTTGGTCATCGTAAATGCAACGGCTTTGCAGTAACGCCATTAGTTTAAGACGTTAGAAACGAGCAAGACAAGGCTCACGAAGACGATAGGCTAAGTTAGACCTTGTTGGTCAACGAAGTCTATCGGCTAAGTAGAAACGCAGTGTTGCGACGTTTATAACGGATTAAACTTCTACTTGATTGATAACCGCTTTCATAGCGTTAGCAGATGCTACGAGCTTTTCAGTTTCTTCCTTAGTCAAGGTGGGAGTGAGAGTGGTCTTTATACCGCTCGTACCCAAAACTGCGGGAATAGAAATGCAAACGTCTTCAATTCCGTATTCGCCCTTCATTAAAACGGATACGCAAACTACGGTATCAACGCCCGAATATAAGCACTTGCAAATGTAAGCAACCGCTGCGGCAACGCCGTTGTAAGTTGCACCCTTTCTCGAAATGATAATTCCGCCGGACTTTCTAATGTACTCGGCAACTTCCTCTTTATCGTAAGGCTCCACCTTTAACTCGGGATTAGTGATAACGTCTGCATACTCGTCGATATTAACGCCTGCGATTTTTACCTTAGACCAGGGAACGAACGACGTGTCGCCATGCTCGCCCAAAACGTCCGCATCTACCTGCATGGGAGATACCTTGTAAATTTCAGAAAGGCGAGTTCTAAGCCTTGCAGTATCCAAGCTCGTGCCTGAACCGATAATCCTGTTTGCAGGAATGTTGGTCGCCTTGTGGAACGCATAAGTCAATACGTCAACGGGATTAGCTACGATAATGTATAACGAATCGGGGCAAACCGCCGAGATTTGAGGAGCAATGCTCTTTATGATGTTTACGTTGATTTGAGCAAGGTCAATTCTCGTTTGACCAGGCTTTCTCGCAACACCGGAAGTGATTATAACGATATCCGAACCCTTAGCGTCTTCATAACCGCCTGCCCTAACGATAGCGGGATTTAAAAACGGGGTTGCCTGATAAATATCCATCGCCTCGCCGAGAGCCTTCTCGTTATTAACGTCAATAAACACTACCTCAGATGCAGTTCCCTGCGCCACTAAAAGATAACCGATTGACGAACCTACCGCGCCTGCACCGATAATTGTGATTTTTCTCTTCATACTGTCCTCTCTTTCTTTATTTGTTAAAAAATTAACAATGTTTTACAAAATCAAAAGCGGATTTTGAGCGTAGAATTCGCCCTTTTCCGCTACGTGCACGTTTATTATAACATAAAAATTAAATATAGCATAGCGTTTTCATATAAAAAAACAAATTTTTTTACATTATTTTTTAGCGCGTTTTATTTTCATTTGCTTTGCGAGTGCTAAAAATTAGTAAATTTGGGTATAAACTAAACATATCGTTTGACTTAAAATGAAAAGTTTTGTATACTCGAGCTATGAAAAAGCAACTCATTTACAATAAAATACGCCCTTTTGCATACGTTGTTGGCAAGGTTGGCTCGTGGTGGTTTTCAAAATTCCGCCTGCGCTTAAAGGTTGTTAAAAACGAGATAAAAAAGGACGGGCGCAAAAAGGTTATCATTTGCAATCACGAGTCTTTTTTTGATTTTATGGCGCTTATCCATTCGGTAAAAGGCCCTGCGCACATGGTAACGAGTAGCGCAATGATAAGAACTAACCCCATTTGCAAGCAAATTGAAAATTTCGGCGTTATCGCAAAAAATCAATTTCAAACAGTTCCCAGCGATATGCGTAAGATGAAAGCCGTGCTCGACGATGGTAAAACTCTCGTATTATTCCCCGCAGGCATTATGCCCGAGGGAGGGTGGTCTACCCCGACGCCCTCTGCCACCGCCAAAACTCTCAAGTGGTTCGGGGCGGACGTTTACGTTGCTAAAATACGCGGAACTTATTTGTGCAAGCCAAAGTGGTCTCACGTATTTAGAAAGGGAAGGTCTACAATCGAGATTTACAAGCTCGCAACGAGCGAGGAGTTTAGCGCCCTTTCGCTTGAGGACGCCGTTAGGTTAATCGACGCGCACCTTTATTTCGACGCTTATAAAAACAACCTCGTAGATATGGTTAAGTACAAGCACGGCGATAACGTTGAGGGGCTTGAAAACGTCGTTTACAAATGCCCGCATTGCAACGAGGAATATTCTATCAAGTGCGAAAGTTCAAACGTTTTAACCTGCTCTAAGTGCGGTTATTCGGTTAAGAGCGACTGCTATGGAATACTCCATCAAAATGGAGAAAAGCCTCTTATCTACTCGCTGGTGAGCGACTGGCACAGGTTTGTTGAAAAGAGCGTTTACGAAAAGGTTAAAGCTGATAAAAACTACCAACTTAAAACTCGCGCAGAGGTTTTAAAAATCAACGATAAAAAACACAAGTTTGAAAGCGTTGGAAAAGCCGAAATCACGCTTGATACCGAGAATATTACGATGGACGGAAAGGTTTGTGGTCAAGATTTCCACAGGGTGATTTTCGCACAAAACTTCCCCGCTCTCCCCTCCGTTCCCGGAAAGCATTTCGACGTTCAAGACGGGGTGGAAATTTATCGTATCCGCCCAGAAAATCCCGAGGTAATCGTAGAGTGGATGCTCTCGCTCAAAGCTATATTTAAAATTTCACACGAATAAAAAATGCGTTTCGCTTGAAACGCATTTTTATTTTTATCAAGTTTTACTTTTTGGTTATTTCGTAGCCCTCTTTAGTGTTTTTAACGACGTAGCCAAGCTCGCCGAGCTCCGCTCTCAACGCGTCGGCTACCGCCCAGTTCTTTTCTAATCTTGCCGATTGCATTTTCTCTGCCTTTTCGATAATTTCAGCAGGGATATCGCTTTCGGTTTTTTCCTCAATTTTATCAAGGCTTAAGCCGAACACGCGGTCAAAGTCAAGCGCTAAATCGTAGATATCTTTCGAGGCAGGCTCTTTGAGCATAGTAAAGAGTACGCCGAGTGCGGAGGGAACGTTCAAATCGTCGCCTATATCTTCGATAAATTCCTTTTTGTACTTTTCAAGCACGCTTGCATCCGTCTTTGCGGAGGAGTTTTTGTGCTTTAATAAGGAGGCGCACAAGCGCTCGTAGGAAACCTTAGCCCCGTCCATGCCGTCAAAGGTAAAGTTGAGCTTTTTGCGGTAGTGAGCGTTTAGGCAGAAGAACCTAAATATCATGGGCGAATAGCCCTTTTCAATGAGCTGGTCAATAGTGTAGGTATTGCCGAGAGATTTACTCATCTTTCCGCCGTCAACGAGCATAAAGTCACCGTGAACCCAGAATTTTGCCGGGTTTTTGCCCGTTAAGCCCTCGCTTTGAGCGATTTCGTTTTCGTGGTGAATGGGAATATGGTCAACACCGCCGGTGTGAATATCAAAAACGTCACCTAAATGAATTCTGGACATCGTTGAGCACTCAATATGCCAACCGGGATAACCCTGCCCCCAAGGGCTAGGCCATTGCATAATGTGTTCTTTGGGCGCTTTTTTCCAAATTGCAAAGTCGTAGGGGTTGCGCTTTCCGTCGTTAACCTCAATTCTTGCTCCAGCCTTTAAATCGTCAAGCGTGTTGCCGGATAATTGACCGTAATCTTTGAACTTTGAAATATCGTAATAAATACCGTCGTCCGTTTCGTAGCCGTAGCCGTTTTCCACTAAGCCCTCAACGTATTGTATCATTTCGTTTATATAATCGGTTGCCTTGCACACGATTTCAGGAACGCCGATGTTGAGCCTGTCGAAATCTTTCATGAAAATCTCGGTGTAGTACTTAGCAATCTGCCACGGGTCTTTCTTTTGCTCGCGCGCAGTCTTTGCCATTTTGTCCTCACCGTTATCGCCGTCGTCAGTCAAGTGGCCAACGTCGGTTATATTCATAACGCCCTTTACGTTAAAGCCTTCGTAACGGAGAACTCTTCTAAGTAAATCCATAAACACGTACGTGCGGAGATTGCCTATGTGCGCGTAGTTATATACGGTAGGCCCGCAAGAATACATTCTTACGGTATCGCTCCCGTCCATCGGTTTAAAGTCTTCTTTCTTTCTCGATAAAGTGTTGTAAAGTTTCATATTATTTGCCCTCTATTTTCTTTTCAAGTTGACTGATTTTTTCTTTTAAAAGGTTGATTTCTTCTAAAATGGGGTCGCGTTTTTCCTGCTCTAAGTCTTGGTCGACGCGCTTTCCGTTAGTCTTTATAACCCTGCCGGGAATACCCACTACTGTAGAATACGCAGGAACGTCTTGCAAAACTACGCTACTTGCGCCTATTTTACAGTATTCGTTTACCGTTATTCCGCCGAGCACCTTTGCACCGGCGCTTATAACGCAACCCCTCTTTATTGTCGGGTGGCGCTTTTTGCCCCTATCCTTTCCCGTACCGCCGAGGGTTACGCCTTGATAAATTACTACGCCCTCTTCAACTACCGCCGTTTCGCCGATAACAACGCCTTCGCCGTGATCGATAAACACTCCGGGAGCTATGGTTGCAGCGGGGTGAATTTCAATGCCCGTTTTGCGCTTTGCCCTTTGCGAAATAAACCTTGCCAAAAGCTTTAAGCCGTGGCGGTAAAAAAAGTTTGCTCGCCTATACATTATTAGCGCCTTTATACCTGAATAGGTATAGCGAACCTCAAACCTCGTTCTTGCGGCGGGGTCGTTACGCATAGCGGCGTCTATATCCATCTTTAATTTTTTGTTCATAATTTTCCTTAAAAAAAGCGCGCCCTCATCATAAAGATGCGGCGCGCATGGTTCCACTTTAATTACTTCTCAAAAGCGTGTAACGGCGCTACCCGTGGATAGTTACTCCCCCTTAACAGCAAAACGCACTTTCGCGTAAACTTTGGCGTGGGCTTTCACCTAACCCCACTCTCTTTAGCCGTAAATTATCGCTACTCTTTTTTGCAACGGTTTTTATTAAAAGCCAGTAGTTTTGGCTTGCTTTTATTTTTATCGTATTCATATATTAACACAAACGTTCAAAAAAGGCAATTATTTTAGCGCATTTAATTTTTTTGGGGGTTTTACGCTTGCAAAAAATTTTAAGGTGTTATATACTAAATAAAAACTTTAATATTTAAAGGTGTTGTATGATAGATATTAAACTTATTATTGAAAAACCCGAGGTCGTTAAAGCCTCGCTTAAGAAAAAGGGCTATGACGTTGACTTTTGCGAGCTTATCTCTTGGGATAAGGAAAAGCGCGCCCTTTTACAATCGGTGGAAAGCTTAAAGGCTGAGAGAAACAAGGTTTCGGCTGAAATTCCCAAGCTCAAAAAGCAAGGTCTTCCCGTTGAACACATTTTCAAGGAAATGAGAGAAATCGGCGATAAGATTACCGAGGGTGACGCGAAGATTAACGAGCTTTCCGAAAAGATTTTCAACTTTGTTGCCTGCCTCCCCAACATGCCTGACGACGATTTGGTTGCTGGCGAAAAAGAGGCTAACGAAGTAGTTAAAGTTTACGGCAAACTCCCCGAATTTTCCTTCCCCGTTCAAAATCACGTTGACCTTTGCGTTAAAAACGGACTAATCGACTACGAGAGAGGCGTAAAACTTGCAGGCAACGGTTTCTGGGCTTACCGTGGAGATGGTGCAAGGCTTGAATGGGCACTCCTCAACTTCTTTATATCAGAGCATTTAAACGACGGTTACGAGTTTATTCTCCCCCCTCACCAACTCTCTTATAACTGCGGTTTCGGCGCAGGTCAGTTCCCCAAGTTTTCAGACGAGGTTTACTGGCTCGACGTTGACGAGGATAGAAAGAAGAATAGATTTATGCTCCCCACCGCTGAAACGGCGCTCGTTAACCTTTACGCCGGTGAAATCGTGGAAGAGGATAAACTTCCCTTTAAGTTCTTCGCTTATACCCCTTGCTATCGCAAAGAGGCAGGCTCGGCTCGTTCGGAAGAGCGCGGTATGATAAGAGGCCACCAGTTTAACAAGGTTGAAATGGTTCAATACACCACACCCGAGCAAAGCGACAAGGCGTTTGAGGAACTCGTTAACAAGGCTTGCTCTTTAATGGATAAGTTAGGTCTTCACTTCCGCCTTTCCAAGCTTGCCGCAGGTGACTGTTCTGCATCGATGGCAAGAACTTACGACGTTGAGGTTTGGATACCCTCTATGGGCATTTTCAAAGAGGTATCTTCCGTATCTAACGCAAGAGATTATCAGGCGAGAAGAAACAATACGAGATACAGAAACAAGGAAACGGGTAGACCTCAATATCTCCACACTCTCAACGGCTCCGGCTTAGCAACGAGCCGTGTATTCCCCGCTCTTATTGAACAGTATCAAAACGCCGACGGTTCGATTACCGTTCCCGAAGTTTTAAGACCGTTTATGAACGGACAAGAAATTATTAAATTATAACAAACTAAAAGACGGCGAGTTCGCCGTCTTTTTTATTGAGTTTTTTAATTTTATTTTAAGATTGATGCGCCTTATAAATTAACCTCATAAGGCTCTCGCTCATGTTTATATTTTCGCAAACGACGCCACCATCGAAATTAAGGTCGATGGGGGCAAAATTCCAAATTGATTTTACGCCAGCGTCAACAACTCGCTTTGCAAGCTTTTCAGCAAATTCCTTTTGAACGGAAATTATAGCTATATCAACGTGGTTTTTAGAAAGGTATTCTTCTAAAGAAGAAACGTTATAAACCTCTACGCCCGTAACCGATTTTAAGTGTTCCGTTTCAATATCGAAAACGGCTTTCACAAAAACGTTTTCATCGGCAAAACCTTTATAGCTAATGAGGGCTTGACCTATTCTACCTCCACCTATAACGATGGCAACGTGGGGCTTGTTAATGCCGAGAATTTCCTGCATAACGTTTTTTAAATACTCGGTATCGTAGCCGATGCCCGTTTGACCAAATCCGCCAAAGTGCGAAAGGTCTTGGCGAACTTGCGAGGCGGTAATGTTTAGCGCCTTGGAGATAGTCTTTGACGAAACCCTTTGAATTTGGCTGTTGCAAAGGTCTTTTAAATACCTATAATATTTAGGCAGTCTTTCTATTACCCTATCGGATATCTGTTTGTTTTCCATTTTAATCCTTTTTAGTTGTTAAAATTTTAAAAAAGTGTTACAATGAGTTTATGGTTCAAATTTCGGCAAAACTCATTAAAAATCATAAGACGGTTAAAAGCGTTACCTATAAAAACGTATCGGAATACGAGAGCAAGGACTTTTATTTTCACTTGAGCGAAATCTCGAGGCGCTTGGATATTGAAACGCCCATCGTCATCAATCATCACAGGGAAAATTACGAGCAGTTTAACTTCGTAAAGTTTAAGCCTGACGATTTTATTGACAAGGTTTCGTTCGACGAATTATTATTAGAAAATATCGATACATAATTTTTTTAAAAGCCCCCACAATATATACAGGGGGTATTTTTATGAGAATTACAAGTATCATTGCTTTTATTCTGGTAATCATAGGCGCAATCGTTTGGCTTACCGTAGGTCTTTTCTCGTTTAACCCCGTTGCCTTTTTACTTGGCGCGGGCGTTATTCCCAGAATTATCTACGTGCTTGTCGGACTGGCAGGTCTTTGGGTGCTCTTTTTCACGCTTATGTACAAACCGTTTAAAAGGGTATAAGGCTACAAGCCTTACTAAATTAAGGTCGTATTATCTACGGCCTTTTTTTATTGCAAAATACAAGGGCGTTCCCACCAAGTACACAGATAACGTTTGACCGATAAACACCTGCCCTGCGGAAATTAGATATATCATAAAGCTATCCGTTATTGCAAGGAAGGTAAACGGCACGATGATAGCGTTTATTAAAACGGGGAAAATTCCGCCTATAATAATCTTGCCTGCATTGCTTTTTAAATTTTTGCCAACGAGCCTTGTGAGCACCGCGGATAAAAAGGTGGCGAGCGTTCCAAAAACGATATCTAACACGCCGTTGCCAAAAAGGTTAGAAATCAAACAGCCAACGGTTAAGCCGACTATGCTTTCGGGGAAAATTAGTGGCAAGAGAGTTAATCCCTCGGAAATTCTCACCTGCACCGCCCCAAAAGAGAGGGGGTAAAGCGCCAAGGTGAGCGCTACGTACACCGCGCCTATAATACCAGCGCGGGTTAGAAACTTTGCGTTAAATTTTTCATTTAACATTTTTAATTACCTCGGTTTTTTTATTTTTTTGAAGTGTTTACCGAAAACCTTCAAATATTATTTATAATATTTGCAAATTTAACTTTCGTTAAATTTGTTAAGACTTTAAAAAAGGAAGAAAACAAGCGTTTACGGTTGCTTTTCGCAGTTTTTTAAAGGATTTAAGGTTTTTGCCGTTGAAAACGGCTAAACCTTCTAAAAACTATTGTTTTAGGAGGATGCCGTTGAAAAACGGCTAAACCTTCTCTCACTTGAGATGCAATAATTAAGGTTTTTGCCGTTGAAAACGGCTAAACCTTCTTTTATTTCACTAAACCGTAATTAGCGAAGTGTTTCAAGTTTACGTTGTTAAGAGTTTATCGCGAACGAACCTCTACAAATACAAATGGCCGTCCGCGCCAAAACGCAAACAGCCACTTGTTTAAAAATATATAATAAGGTGAACGAAATAATGGTTTTACTATATACTTTTGTTTTGCGTTTGTAAAGCGTTTTGAGCGTGTTTTTTAAATTTTTTACAAATTATTTTTTATTTTCCGTACGCTAAGTAATAGAATTTATTATCTTTATTTTCTACGATAAAACCTGCACTTTTTAATGCGATGAAAGATTTTTCATTTTGCAAATAGCACTTGGCAACGGGCTTTAAGTTTAACTTACTTAAAGCGTACTCGGATATTAGTTTTACGCTCTCTTTTGCGTATCCGTTGCCTTGGAACTTTTTCAAAATTCTCACGCCAACCTCAACGGTGTTATCGTAGCCAAAATTGTGGAGCACAACCTCGCCCATCGGCTGTTTGGTCTTTTTATCCCTTATAGCAAGGCAGAGATTATTTTTGTTTTTAAAATCTCTCTTTTGCATATCGAAAAAAGCATCGGGAGTGGGGTTTACAACGTCTTTTTTATAATCGTAGCCCCAGTATTTATTCAAGTTAACCGCAGTATAGAGTTTAAAGTAAAACTCTTTATCCTCGGGCGTTAACCTTGAAAGCTCCACCCTCTCGCCCTTTAAAACGGGAGGTCTTGCTATTTTCATAGGCTTTTTAACTTCGATAAAATATTTGTGAACGAGCCTCTCGGGCTGATATTGCGTTTTGGACGTTCTTAAGCCCAAATCCCCCGAATCGTCCTCGCGGTTTATGAATGAAATTCCGTCCTTTTTGCAAAGTTTTAAAAAGGAATTAAAGGTTGTAGGATACACTCCGCGATAGCTCGTTAACGCCTTTTCTATATGGATAATAAGGGTGTTTCCAGCATATTCACCTATGCTAAAGGACACCATCTTGCCGTCAACCTCCATATATCCGCCCTCAAATTCTGCGGAAAACAGTTTGTCAACGAGTTTTAAGGTGTTTTTATACTCGCTCCTTTCAATTCGACCACCGCCACGATGCTCTTTTTTGTACTCTTTTAAAAATTCGTAAACTCTCGGAAGGTCTTTTTTAAGTAGCCTTTTAAAAACCGCTTGAGGATAAGCTTTTTTAAATGCGTTTATGTGATTTCTCTGACCGCTAAACTTCTTCCCCACTAAATTTAAAAGCTTTTCGTAATCATATAAATAATCGCTAAAATCCCTATCGTACTCGGCGCTAATATCACCATAGCGTTCTTTTATGGCGGGCAACTGTTCTTCTTCCACGCACATAAAGTTAAGGGGCAAGCCGTTTTCTACCGTGTAATGCTCAATTTCCGTCAACGCCCCGTCAAAGTTTTTACCTATCGGCAAAAAGAACACGGGCTTTTTGTTTTTAAAGTTACACTTTAATATAAGCGTTTGGTCGTGCTCGGCAAAGGAAACGTTAAAAACGTCATCCCACATCAAAATGACGCCTGCGGATAAATCGCATACGTAATATGGGCTAAGCTTGGTGTATTTTTGTATGAATTTTAAATGCTTTTCCGTAAATTTTTTAAACTTTAGCATAACAATCTAAAAGGAAGCAAAGCTTCCTTTTTTTATCTTATTTTAGACTGATTTTTTTCTAAATACTCGATAATATCGCAAATTCTATCAAGGTCGTCGGTGGTGTAGTAATCGATATAAATTCTACCCTTTTTATCGTTGCCGATTGCCTGAACTTTAGTGCCTAAAACCTGTTGCATGCGAGCAATCAAATCTTTAAGCTCGGCACTTTGGTCTTGCTTTCTCTTAATCTCGCGAAGTCTTTTCTTCTCTTCGGGAGGGTTAAAGTAATCTTTTACCTCTCTTTCGATATCGCGAACGGACATACCGTCGTCCACACACTTTTTGGCAATCTTAACTTGCGCGTCAATCGGCAAAGTTACGAGCGCTCTCGCGTGGCCTTGAGAAAGCTTTCCGTCGGATACCATCTTGATAACCTGTCCGTCCAAACTCAAAAGCCTTAAGGTGTTTGCGATTGCCGAACGGCTCTTGCCGATGCGTTCGCTAAGCTCTTCTTGAGTTAAACCGTAATCGTCCATAAGCTGTTTCATAGCGGTTGCGGACTCAATGGGGTTTAAGTCTTCTCTTTGCAAGTTTTCGATTAAGGAAATCTCTTGAATTTTCCTATCGTCGTAATCTTTAATAATTGCGGGAATGCTCGTTTTGCCCGCGATTTTTGACGCGCGGAAACGGCGTTCACCGGCAATTATCATATACTTTCCGTTCTCGTCCTTATTGAGAACTACGGGCATGATAACGCCGTTTACTTTGATTGAAGAGGCAAGCTCGTCAAGCGCCTTGGGGTCGAAAACCTTTCTCGGCTGTGAGGGGTTTGGGTATATATCGGAAAGATCAACCTCTAAAACGCCCGTCTTGATATCTTCTTCGGTTACACCGAAGGTCTTTTTGTAATCTTCTTCCGTGGATGAGAAAAGCGCGGATAAGCCTTTTCCTAAACCTTTATTTCCGTTAGCCATCTTCTCTTTCTCCTTTTTCTTTTTCTTCTTTTGCTAAAAATTCCTTGGTGAGCTCGTCGTACGCCCTTGCGCCCGAGCACTTGGGGTCGTGGAGCATTACGGGTACGCCGTGGCTGGGCGCTTCGGACACCCTTATGTTTCTCGGAACTACCGTCTTGAATACCTTTTTCTCAAAGAACTTTCTTATCTCTTCCGCTATCTGACGGGAAACTATCGCCCTGCCGTCGTACATAGTGAGGGAAACACCCTCGATTTCAAGTTTTTTGTTAAGGTGCTTTTTAACGAGTTTTATCGTATTCATTAGTTGAGATAAACCTTCCAAGGCAAAGTATTCGCATTGAATAGGAATAATAATGCTATCCGACGCAGTCAACGCATTTATCGTTAAAAGCCCGAGCGACGGCGGACAGTCTATCGTAATGTAATCGTAGTACTTTTCCACCTTTTTAAGCTCTTCTTGCAAGCGCTTTTCCCTGTTTTTTATGTACACGAGCTCGACTTCCGCACCTGCCAAGTCAATGCCGGCAGGTAGGATATCTAAGCGGTCTATCTTGGTGGGAATAATAACGTCTTTTACACTCTTTTCATCGATTAAAACGTTATACACCGAGTTCTTTATAGCGCTCTTGTTAAAGCCGAGACCCGTAGTGGCGTTGCCCTGTGGGTCCATATCAATAATGAGTACCTTTTTACCGTACTTTGCAAGGGTTGCCGATAAGTTTACGCACGTGGTAGTTTTACCAACACCGCCCTTTTGGTTGGAAAAGGATATTATCTTGCCCATAAAATCTCCCCTTATTCGTTATTTTCGGGTTTTTCTTCCGTGTTGCTCTCTTGAGCGTCAGATTGCTCTATCTCTTCAGCCTTTTCTTCCTCTTTCTTTTCAGCCTCTTTTATCTCGGTTGCTAAAGAGGGGTCTACTTTTCTAAAGGGGTTGCTCTTGTCAAGCCCGTCTCTACCCTCCATAATTTTCATTATTTCAACGGCGGACTTACCCTCCATAATCATATCGACCTCTTCTTGATAAATGGTTTCTCTCTCGATTAAGAGCCTTGCCATATTGTCAAGCTTAGACTTGTTCTCCTTAAGGAGCTTTCTCGCCTTTTCGTGAGCGTCTTTAATAATCTTTTCAACTTCTTCGTCGATAACCTTTGCAAGTTCTTCAGAATACGTTGCTCGAGTTTGCATATCCTTGCCGATAAACACTTGGTCACCGCCACCGTAGTTAACCGGACCTATCCTATCGGACATACCCCACTCGGTAACCATCTTTCTCGCACGCTGGGTTATAACGCTAATATCGTTAGATGCGCCTGCGGAAATATCTTTAATAATGAGCTCTTCTGCAACTCTACCGCCGAGCGTCATTGCAATATCGTCTAAAAGCTTGCTCTTTTCGATGTGATTGCTATCATCGTCAGGTCTCGTCATCGTGTAGCCTGCAGCCATACCTCTTGGAATGATAGAAACTTCTTGAACGGGGTCACAGCCGGGGAGCAACCTTGCTAAGATTGCGTGACCTGCCTCGTGATACGCTGTAATTCTCTTATCCGATTCGGTAACAACCCTGCTCTTTTTCTGAGGGCCGATTACAACCTTGTTTATCGCCTCGTATAAGTCAACGTTGGTAATAAACTTTCTATCCGCTCTCGCAGCTAAAATTGCCGCCTCGTTTAAAAGGTTAGCAAGGTCAGCACCCGAAAAGCCCGAGGTAATTCTTGCAACTACCTTAAAGTTAACGTCGGGAGCTAAAGGTTTATTACGTGCGTGGACTTTTAAAATTGCCTCACGCCCGCGAACGTCGGGAATATTTACGTAAATTTGACGGTCAAATCTACCTGGGCGCAAAAGCGCGGGGTCTAAAATATCGGCACGGTTGGTAGCCGCCATTATGATAATTCCCTCGTTTGCGTCAAAGCCGTCCATTTGAACTAAGAGTTGGTTGAGCGTTTGCTCTCTCTCGTCGTTGCCACCGCCAAGACCTGCGCCACGGTGACGACCTACCGCGTCAATCTCGTCAATGAACACGATACAGGGCTGGCTCTTTTTAGCCGTTGCAAACAAATCTCTAACTCTCGATGCGCCAACACCTACGAACATCTCAACGAAATCCGAGCCGGAAATGGAGAAGAAAGGCACGTTCGCCTCGCCCGCTACCGCTTTTGCAAAGAGGGTTTTACCCGTTCCCGGAGGGCCTACTAATAACACGCCCTTGGGAATACGCGCGCCAAGGTCGGAGAACTTTTTGGGGTTTTTCAAGAAATCAACGATTTCTTGGAGCTCTTGTTTTTCTTCTTCAGCACCTGCAACGTCGGTAAATCTAACCTTTAAGTTTTGGCTAACCCTCGCCTTTGTCTTGCCGAAATCGAGCGCCGACTTGTTAGTGCCGTTTACCTGGCGTGACATAACGGTTATTAAAATTATACCCGCAACCACAATAAGCACCGGCATGAGTAGCGACGACCAGAAGGATCCAGCGTTAGGATCGGAATAATCGACAACTACGCCGTTTTGAGATAAAACGTCAAGCACCTTATCGCCAAAGTACGCGCTTTCAGAACCGCGACCGTAACTCGTAGTGTACCTTTCAACATAGCTATCGCCAACTAAAATGTAGCCAGTCAAATTATAATCGTCAACAACGATCATCTTAATCTCATCGTAATCGCCTGAAAAACTCTCGTCGTATTTAACCTCACCGTCAACCACTTGAACGTTTGCAGCTTTTAAAAACTCTGACGTTTCAAGGTCAACTATCGAGAGTTTGTTGATGAGAAAGAAAACACCTATTGCGCCCAAAATTAAAACAAGCGCAAGTATTATCCACAGTTTGTAACTCTTCTTTTTCATTTAATCTCCTTAAAAATACCGCCTAAAAGCGAGTTATAATTAAATTTTAATCTTTTCATATTTTAACACAACGCGTTTAAAATTTCAACGGTTTCACCTAAATATTATGTATAATTCACAAAGAATATATAAATATAAGGCACATTTTACCAAAAATTATTAAATTTACATATAGGCGCATTTTAAATAAACTTGCGCTAAAAACAAAAAAATATGAAAATATTTTTCACAAAAGAAAGGCACTATAGTATGAAAGTTTAAATTTAATCAAACGGCGTACCAGAAGAAAATTTAGAGGCGTAAATTATACTTTACGTTAAACACAAGGCAAAACTCTCCTTATATAGTTAACTTACTGCCAAAGCCCAAGACCCTAACATATTCACTATACACAAAAAAGCAATAAAAAGTTCCCGCAATACAATTAATAAAAAGTGCCACGCTCGCCCAAATATATAATAATGATTTGCACGCACAAATAACACTATATATTCAACAAAATAACAAAGCTCGAATTTACAGTTTTGATTGCATTTTACCACAAAAAGTCACCTACCGTCACAAGAAAAAAACAAACGCAATAAGTTTCATTTTAAAAAAGGTTTCACGTGAAACTTTTGGGGTGTTTTTCAGTGTGTAAAAAACGCAAAATTGCCGATTTTATCGTAATTTTTGAGATTTTGAAAACTTTATAAATTCTTTCAGTTTGCCCTTTGTCCACTGTAAAATTTTTTGCTAAAAAATTAATGTTTCACGTGAAACATTTTGTACGCTAAAACGGTTGTGAGCACCGATAATTTTATGTGAATTTTTGGTTTTTGCGTCCTTTTTAATAGGTTTTCGCGCAAAACAATATATTTACGCGCTTTTCAAATTTTTGTTGTTAAATCAAATTTGACCACAATATCTTGTGTTTTATGGTGTTTTTGCTATATTTTTTAAAAAACTGCAATAAAAAACTCACCACGTAAAAGCGGTGAGTTCATTTTGTCAGGTTAATAAGTTTTGGATAAAGTTTGCTTCCATTATCTTAGTAATTAAGCCGTTGAATACGGAGTTTACCTGCTCTCCGTTATCAAGAGTCGGAGTTAACAAGCTGTTCATATCCATAAACAAGCTCATTACCATAATAACAATTACCGATAATAAGAGGGCTTTTGCCGCCATCAATATAGCGCCGAGTATTTTGTTTACAGCGCCCACGCCTTTAAGTTTAGCGATGGCTTTGAAAAACCTTTTAACAATTAAGAATACTATAAGGGCAACTATAAATATTGCTACAAAGCTTATTGCTGTGAGTGCCCACTCGGTAAGCACCATTGAAAGCTTAGTTGCTGCGCCCGATTCAACGATTGCGTTTGCTACGATTGAGTGTAAGAACGACGGAATTTTAGTTGTTTGCAAGGTTTTAATTATCTCTTCCTTGCCACCGGTTGCAACAATCTCTTCAATGCCGAAGATTTTATTAACCGTGCCTGAAACGGCGTTTGTGATTGCAGGAACTTTTTCCATAATAAATCCTGCAAGGTGCTTACAAAGGAATATTGCAAGCAATAACGCAGCCAAGCCACCAAGGAGGGAGAGAATTTGCCCTAAGAAACCTCTCATTGCACCAAAAAGTAAAGCTAAAAGCAATACTCCGAGCATAATAAGGTCGATTAAGGCAACGTTTAAACTACCAAGCGAAACAACTGATGCAAGTAAGTTAAACATTGTTTTCTCCTATTTAAGCATTTATGCTTATATAATATTGAATTTTTAGTAAATTTATTTTATCACATAAAAATCACAGTGTCAACATCAAGCGACTTTTAGTTAAAAATATTTTTGCCCTTATTTTAAAAAGGTAAACGTTTGTCAAAAATAAATATATGATACAGTTTGTTTTTAATTCTATAAAGAGAGATAATTCGTTAGAAATTGCAAAATGCGTAAAAGAACTTTACTCGTCGGAAGTTCCCGTTATAGTATGCGTTGGCTCAGACCTTATAATCGGGGATAGCTTAGGCCCACTCGTTGGGAGTAGGCTTTTAAAGCGATTAAACGGGAAAGCTTACGTTTACGGAACTCTCGATTATCCGATAACGGCAAAAGAGGTTAAAACAATATACGAGAAAATAAAACTACTTCACCCGCGCTCAAAAACTATAGTTGTAGACGCGGCTGTTGGGAATAAAGAAGACGTTGGGCAAGTAAAAATTTCAAACACGGGTATAAAGCCGGGGCTTGCGGTCAATAAAGATTTACCTCTTATATCAAACGTTTCAATCATAGGCGTTGTGTGCGGAAAAAGCGAGGGTTATAACAAACTATATAGCGGAATAAGGCTGTCGCTTGTAGAGGCAATGGCAAACGATATAGTAAACGGATTGAGTTTAGTTTTTGATAGTATATAATCGCCTTATAGGTTTGTTTTTAATAAATTTATAAATTGATATTGACCTTTTAAACTATTAGTTGTATAATAAAACTATAAGAAGTTTAAGCTTTAAAAAATATATTATACGAGGTAAAATTATGGGAAGACTTGACGGAAAGGTTGCAATTATAACAGGTGGTAATTCAGGCGTTGGCGCAGCTACTGCCGAACTCTTTGCAAAAGAGGGTGCAACGGTTGTAATAACTGCAAGAAGGGTTGACAAGCTTGAAGAGGTTGCAAACAAGATTAAGGAAAACGGCGGTAGCGTACTTGCTATCCCCTGTGACGTATCTAAGGTTGAAAGCGTTGAGGAGATGGTTAAAAAGACCGTTGGCGCGTTTGGCAAGATTGACGTTTTAGTTAATAATGCCGGCGTTTTAGAGGCTGGTTTAAAACCTATTGACACTTGTACTGACGAAGATTTAGAGTACGTTCTTGGCATCAACACTAAAGGATGTTTATACTGCACGAGAGCGGTAGTTAAAGAGATGATTAAGCAAAACAAAGGTTCTATAATTAACCTTGACTCCGTTGCGGGTGCTTTCGGAACGGGTGGAGCATCTTACGTTACGAGTAAAGCGGCGGTAATCGGCCTTACCAAACACACCGCACTTAGATTTACGGGAACGGGTATTAGATGTAACTCAGTAAATCCATCTACAATAGTTACTCCTATGACTATGACAACTGACCCAAAATCTTTAGACCCGAACATGATGGGGCAAATGAATAAGCATATGAACTTATCTGTAACCCCTTGTATGCCGATTGACGTTGCTAATATATTATTGTTCTTGGCAAGCGATGAATCTCGCGCAATAACCGGTCAAGTTATCGTTTCTGACTTTGGCGCAACGTTATAATAAAACTACTAAATAACAAACTAAAACCGCCCTGTTGGGCGGTTTTTATATTATTTGTTAGCTTTTAGTTTTTTGAAAAAATATATAAAAGCAGGGGCGAGCGCTACAATATTAAGCACCCAGCCTATCGGCCAACTCAAGTATAAGAAGGTGAGGTTGGGGCATAGTGGGAAGAACGCATACACCCAAACAAACCTTAACACAAACAAGAATATAAGGGAAGAAACGGTTGGGATAACGGGTTTTCCAAGACCGCGGAGCGATGCGGCGAAAACGTCTTGCAAGCCACATAAAACGTAGGTAGAAGAAATTATTATCATCTTTTGCTTTGAGTACGCTATAACTTCTGGCGTTTGAGACATAAGCGAGGAAAGTTGCTCCGAGAAAATCGCCGATAGCGAACCTGCGATTACAGCAAACATAATCGTTATTAAACAACCTTTATAAAGTGTTTCCTTAACTCTTTTTGCATTGTTTACGCTAACGTTTTGAGAAATAAACGGCATTACTGCCAAGCTTGGAGCATAGGCGATTTGGTAAATGATACCGTCAAAAGTGTTTGCAATGGAAACGCCGTCGGTTGCGTGGTCGCCAAATTTGTTTACCGTTGATGCTATCATAACGTTTGCAAAGGCGAACGTTGCGCTTTGTATGCCCGTTGGAATACCTATATGTAATATGGCTTTTAACTCTTCACCGTAAAACCTAAACCTTGACCATTTAAATTTTACCGTACCTTTTCCTTTTAATAAAACGAAAAAGCAAAGTCCGCCTGCAATCGCCCACGAAACGATGGTAGCTATCGCAACGCCTTGGACGGTAAAGTTTGTGAATTTTAAAAATAAGAAGTTTACTAATATTTTTACGATACCGCCGAGCGTTAAAAAATACATCGGTCTTTTACTATCACCTGCCGAACGCAAAATTGACGCGCAGAAGTTATATAAAAGTAAGATAGGGCAACCTAAAAAGTAAAGCCTGAAATAAATCACAGCTCCTTCCATGCGGTTAGCAGGGGTGTTCATCCACGTTAGAAAGGTTCTTGCAAATACAAGCCCTATCAACATTAAAACTATTCCGCCAACGATGGAAAATATAATTGACGTGCCTATCGCTTTTTCAACCCTTTCACTATCGCCTTTTGCGATATGGCGGGCAACTATAACGTTAGAACCCGTTGCAATACCGATTAAGAGCCCTGTTATGAGCGTTATAAGCGTTGAACACGCTCCTACCGACCCAACACCGACGTCACCAACGAAATGCCCAAGCATCGTTTGGTCGATAAAGTTGAAAATCGATTGCAAAACGTTCATTACCATAATAGGAATGGCTATTTTGAGTAAACCCTTAAAAATAGGGGCAGTAGTCATATTGACTTCGTGTTTTTTAATAGCTTGCATAATAATGATAAAAAAACAGCGAGCCATAAGGCTCGCTTTTATTGTAGTCTTATATAAAAATTAAAGCTTTAATCAATTTAAAGTTGTTAATCTTCTTTTAAACTGTTTCCAAGGAAAGTGCCGTAGCCGATAGTTTTCTTTTCAAGCTTTATAACGTCACTTTTCTCTTTGCGATCACGCCTACCTTGGCGGTCACGCCTATCTCCCTTAGACTTTCTATCGTTAGTGGGGTTTTTTTGCTTGCCGTAAACCTCGATTTCAGTTCCCTCTTTATAATTTTCAGGAACTACAACAACGTAGCGGTTCGGCTCAGCGCCTTGAGATTCCGTTTTTACTCTGCTGTCATCTGTTAATGCCGAGTGAATAATCTTTCTTTCAAACGGGTTCATAGGTTCAAGTGAGAACTTTCTACCGTACTTAACCGCCTTATCAGCCACTCTTTGAGCTAAAACCTTTAAAGTTTCCTCTCTCTTTTCACGATAGTTTTCGCAGTTTACAACAACTTTCTTATACTCGTCGTTCCCGATGTTTGCGGTTGCACCGGCTAAAGTTTGGAGTGCGTCTAAAACCTCGCCTCTGTAACCGATGATTTCGGTTGGGGAAGTAGTAACTACGTCGATAACGATTTTATCTCCGTTTTCAACAATGTTGGTGGTTGCAGGAATTTTTAAAACGTCAAATATTCCGTTTAAAAAATTTGCAGCGCGCTCACCGTCGTTTTCCTTAATTTTTATTTCAACCTTTGCATCGTGACCACCTATTCCTAAAAAGCCCTTTTGAGCCTCTTCTAAAACGGTAATCACAGCTTGATTTTCTTCGATAGATAAGGCTTGAAGACCGGCTTTTATTGCCTCTTCAACCGTCTTTCCGTTAAAAATAGCCATTATAATACCTTCTTATTTGTCGTTTTTATTGTCGTTTTTATTTCTTTTTAAATGAGCGTATCTCTTATTGTACTTTTCTTCCTCTTCGCGCTGAACGGCTTTTATAAACCTCTTTTCAACAATTTTGTTGATAAGCATTGTTGAGAACATACTAAAGAAAGTACTAACAACGAGATAGATTGAGAACGATGCAGTATACATAAAGGAGAAAACACCAAACATAATAGGCATCATCCATTGCATCATTTTATTAGTTTGAGCTGCAGTTTGATCTACCGACTGGAGTTCGAGTTGAGCTTTTTGAGATTTGTTCATAACAAGCTGAGATATTATCATACTGCCGATTGAAAGCAATACTAATATCAAATAGCCGTTAGGTGCTTTTTTAACGTCATTAAGCTTGGGAGAACCTGTAAGCTTATCATATACAAGTTCGCCGTTAATCGAAGATTCGATAGTGTTGGTTTTACACGAACAACCTTTAGAATAAGTAAAGATAGTTTTGTAAGAGTCACCGGAAACAAACGCCTTTTTCCAAGGTAAATCCTCTATCCAAATATTTTTAACCCATAAAAACTTTTGGCGCTCGGAAAGCTCGAAATATTTATCGGCTGCAGCGTCTTGCGCGGTTTCTTCTATACTTTTTACAAGTGTTTCATCCGTATAATATCTATATAAATGATATTTATCTTTCTTTATTTCAGTTTTTAAAATAGGTTGAGCGGTTTCAACGTTGGGTTCAACGATTTTTCCATTTTCATCAAAAGTGCATTCGTAAACGTTAACGTTCTTGTTATATCTAATACTATCGCTATAAGATATAGCCATTTCATTAAACACGTCAACCTTAGCGTACGTTGAGTACTGGTTAAAAGCGGAAATAACTAAAATAAAGAACACGAGAGTGAAAATCGTTGGCAAGCATGCGGCAAAAGTAGAATATCCTTCCTTTTTATAAAGAGCCATCATCTTTTTTTGATAAAGTTCTTTATTGTTTGCATACTGCTTTTGTAATTTTTCAAGCTCGGGGCGCATGCGCTCCATACGCAAAGCGTTTTTCTTATTTGCAACTCTTGAGTAAATATCTAAGGGGAGGGGTATAATTTTCAAAAGTAAAGAAAATAACAATATACCTACCGCAATATATCCACCAAAAGAAAACAACTCAATAACGTTTGCAACGAGCTTTGTTAAACCCGTTAGTTCAACGTTTTGAATATTCGTATCGTAAACGTTGATAAACGTTTGAGATAAAATGTTTAATACTTCCATAATTTCCTTAAAATTTAAAAGATTTTTAACTACTTATAAACAGTTAAAAATTTTTTATTATATTATCCATTTTTTTTGCTTTTTACTATCGGGAACAGGATCGTAACCGCCTGCAGAAAAGTGATTACACCTTAAAATTCTCCAAATAATAAGCCCGATTGCTACAAAAACGTTCCTTTTTTGCAACGCCTCGAGCGCGTATTCAGAGCAAGTTGGGGTAAAGATGCAATTAGATTTTAAAACGTGCGTTAACCTTTTACGGTAAAATTTTATAAACGCAGTTAAAACTTTCTTAATCACTTAACACTTTTCCTTTTTTAAGAGAGTATAAAATATCATTTTTTAATTCGTGAAAATTATAAACCTCTCTTACCTTGGGTAAAACGACTATATAATATGGATTAACGCCGTCTTTAATAACTTCACGTACTCCAGCCCTAATAATTCGCTTAATGCGGTTTCTTAAATGGGCTTTGCCGTGCTTTTTAGATAGACTTATACCAAACTTAAACTCTTTACTTTTTAAATATAAAAGAGTTAAAGAACGAGTATATACTCTCTCTCCTTTATTAAAAACAGCGTCAAAATCTTTTTGTTTTTTAAGTCTCGTTTCCAAAATTAAAAATTATGCGGAAAGTTTATGACGACCTTTCACTCTTCTTCTCTTTAAAACGTTTCTACCATTTTTAGATGCCATTCTTTTTCTAAAGCCGTGTACTTTACTTCTCTGTCTTTTTTTAGGTTGATAAGTTCTTTTCATATTTGTTAAACTCCTATAAGTTTTTTTTCGTGCTTAAAGATTATACTTTTTATTTTCCTTTTTGTCAAACCTTTTACGCGTTTATTCTCAAAGGAACTATAAGATATAAATAATCATTGCCGGAATAGGGCTTTATTACGCAAGGATTGATTTTATTGTTAAAATAAAGGTTTACAAACTCATCGTCAATAGCTTTAATGCTATCTATTATAAATTTAGCGTTAAAAGATATAGTTAAATCCTTACCTTCAAGGTTAATAAGAACGTTTTCGTTCATTTTACCAACCTCGCTCGAGGAAGAAACAGTCATGTAATTTTCTTTAATATCAAACTTTACAATCTTTTTTACGTCAGTTGTTAAAACGGACGCTCTTTCAATAGCTGTTAAAAGCTGATTTTTATTAACTTTTACTAAAGTTAAGTAATCATCTTTAATTATATTTCTATAATCAATATAATCACCCTCTAAAAGCCTTGAAATTAAAACCGTGCCGTTAACTTCGCACATTAAAACGTTTTTCTGAACGATAATGGAAACAACGTCCTCATCATTTTCAAGAATTCTTACAATTTCGTTTAAAGTTCTTGAATTTACTATAATTTTGAAATTTTCACTCTTTTCAATGATTTTTTTTCTATAAAGTGCAAGCCTAAAACCATCGAGGGCAACGGAAGATATCTCATCACCGTCAATCTCTAATAAACAGCCTTTAAGTAAAGGCCTAGCCTCGTCCTGCGAGCAAGCAAAGCTTGACTTTAAAATAAGCTCTTTAAAATCTTTTTGCTTAATTGAAAAATACTTTTCTTTTATATCTTTATTTATAATAGGAAATTCTTCAGCGTTGAAAGTTTGAATAAAACCTTCGCTCGAGCCGTAATTAATTTTAAGCTCGTTTCCTAAAAGGGTAAATTCAATTTCATCTTCATCTTCTATCTTTTTAACAAATTCAGCAAACGTTTTACCAGGAACTACCGTTTCACCTTCTGTAAAGGTTGAGGAAATAATAGTTTTTTCAATAGAAATTTCCGTATCGGTGGCAATTAAAGTAAGCTCGTCCCCCTTAACAGAGAGTTTAATACCCTCTAAAATAGGGTTAGTAGTTTTACTTGATACCGCTTTAACAACCTTTGCAACAGCCTCGCTTAAATTGTTTCCGTTTACAACGAATTTCATATGATTATTATCTCCTTTATTTTAGATATAAAATAGTAGTAATAGTAAGCAACGTTAATATGTTTATAAAAAAATTTAAAAATTAAAAAAACCTTATAAAATAAAGAAATTTTAAAAAAAACTGAAAGTTAATAAAAAGTTGATAAACTTTGTTTTATATTGAAAGATTTAAAATTTATAAACAGGCGCTCTTATATAATTAACATATATATTATATATAATAATACTACAAAAATCAACGATTTTTTGAAAGTTAAATTAAAAATTTAAATTATAAACAAAGTTATAAACAATGTTGAAAAAATAACGTTTATAAAAAATTGAAAAGTTTATAAATTTGTGTTACAATAAACGTATGTTTGAGTATTTGAAAAGTAAAAATTTAATAAAAAACTCTTTAGAGGAAGAAAAATTAGTTAAATTTCTAAATTTATTAAAAGAATGGAATAAAAAATTTAACTTAACTTCTATTAAAGAGGATAGAGATATAGAGATAAAACATTTCGAGGATAGTTTACGTGGCGCTGAGTTTTTTGAAAAAGGAAAAAGCGTTGTTGAAATAGGTAGTGGTGGAGGTTTTCCATCTATTCCTTTAATGATTGTAAGAGAAGATTTAAACTTTACCTTAGTAGAATCGGTAGGAAAAAAATGTGAGTTTTTAAAGTTTGTAATAAACGAGCTTAATCTCAACGCAAAAGTATTAAATAAACGCGCGGAAGACCTTGGTAAAGATAAATTTTTTAGAGAGAGTTTCGATTACGTTACCGCAAGAGCCGTTGCCAGCTTAAACACCCTTTGCGAATACACTCTTCCCCTTATAAAAATAGGTGGAAAATTTATAGCTTATAAAAGCCCGAACGCCGAGCTCGCTAACGCTCGCAACGCAATTTTTTTATTAGGTGGAAAGTTAGAAAGTGAACATACTTATGAACTTTCTTGTGGCGAGGGTGAAAGAGTTATCTACGTTATTGAAAAAGTAAAAAATACTCCGCCTGCGTACCCCCGCGGAAACGGAAAAGAAAGGAGTAAACCGCTGTGACTGATTTTGACGTTTTGACAACTTGTTGTTTTACCGGCCACAGAGTTTTAAAGAGAGATTTTAACGAGCAAAGGCTATCTGAAATTATAGATAAACTCATTGAAAACGGCTATAAAACCTTTCTCGTTGGAATGGCTATAGGTTTTGATTTAAAAGCTTTTGAAGTTCTTTTAACAAAACGCTCTAAAAATATTGATATCATTGCTTGCGTGCCTTGTAAAGAACAGGATAAGTTTTTTAACTTAAAGCAAAAAGAACAATATAAAAACGCGATAGATAATGCTGACAAAGTGGTTTGTTTATCCGAAGAGTATTACGATGGATGCATGCAAAAAAGAAACGCATACATGGTAGATAACTCCTCAATAGTAGTTGCTTATATGTATGCAAATATAGGCGGAACGAAAAACGCCGTAAACTATGCAAAAAAGAAAGGAAAAAACATAATATATTTATAAAAAAACCGCCCTTATGGGCGGTTTTTAATGTGTTGTAGATGATTTTAATAATCTGAAATACCTAATATATAATCAGAAGAAACGTCTAAAACGTGGCATAGTTTTGCCAACGTATCTAATGCAGGAAAAATATCGTTTTTCATATACTTAGAAACCGTTTGAGCAGAAACGCCTATTTTCAAAGCGATTTCCTTTTGAGAAAGAGTAGAGTTTTTAATTACTTCTCTCAATCTTATTTGAATATCTTTTAACTCCAAATCAAACACTCCTTTATATATTAAATTATCGCACAATAGTTGATTTTATACTTAACAATCGTATATTATGCGATTTATAATATATCTACCAAAAGATAAAGGAGTAAGATTATGGCTATGGTAAAATGTCCAAAATGTGGCAAAAAAATTTCATCAACTGCTAATAGTTGTGTATATTGTGGTTATGAGATAAAAGAAGAAGAAAAAAATATAGAGGCTGTGGAAGAGCCAGTAAGCGAAATTAGTGCCGAAGAGCAAAGAAAAAGAGATGTATTTAAAGCGTTTGACGCTATTATAGAAAAGACAAAAAACCCATTTATTACAATATTTAAAATTTCAAAAATAGTTTCAATAGTATTATTTTACGCGGTTATAATATATTTTATTGTAATCGATGGTTTTATAAATAAGGAGTTATCAGAAGGGTTTTTCAAATTTGCTTTAATAATAACTATAGTAACGTTTATTACCACAACTCTATTTAGAACGTTAGAGGGGTTGTTTAAAAAAATACGAATAATAAAAATTCAAAAACATATAAACGAAAATAGTTTTTTTAAAAAGGAATTTTTAAAGGTTATAAAAGTTACAAAACACGGCATTGCAAATATTGATAAAATTTATTTAAATGAAGAAGAGATTGAAGAAGTTATAGATGCGTTGTATTATCCTAAAAACAAAATCACGATGTTAGTTTTGTACGTTTTATATCAATTAACTATAGCGACGATTTGGGATATTTTTGTAAGAGCTTTTGTTTATTTATTAATATGGGAAATTCAAATGAGTGGAGAAATTTCCGTTTTATCAGAAAAAACATTTGAAACAATCGGTAAAATTGTATATAAAAACGATGGCTGGATAATGTTTGCTGCTGAGGTTGGATTTTGGTTAATTATAGGTTTAGAGTGTTTTATAGATTTTATTGTATTTAAAGTAAGAACTACGATAAATCAAAAGAGAATAATAAAAAGGATTTTAAAAGACCCAGACCTTCCAAAAGAAAATATATTAGTATAAAAAAACCGCCCTTATGGGCGGTTTTTAATGTGGTTTATAATAATTCTATCGCCGTTTTTAAGCGCTTTATACTCTCTTCTTTTCCGAGAATATCAAGTATTTCCGTTGCGCCACCGGGGGTAACCTCTAAGCCTGTTAAAGCAATTCTTAAAACGTAGAAGAGCTGGCGAGATTTGATGCCTAACTCCTCGGCTTTTGCGGATAAAGTTGCGAACAACTCGTCGTTAGTAAACGAGGGGGTTTGTTCAAGGGTTGTTAAAACGGAGGGGAGTATTTGTTTTGCTAATTGACTATCCGTCTTTTGCTTTTTGTTTTCGTATAACGCCTCGTTAAAATCGGGGCGAGAAACGAGGAAGAAAACTTTTTCGGGAATATCCGATAAAATTTCTATTCTCGACTTTATAATCTTGGCAATCTTTCTAACGTCGTAAAGCTTAAAAACCTCGCTCTTTTCAAAGAAAGGAGTTGCGCGCTTTAAAAACTCTTCATCATCCATCGCCTTTAAATATTCGGAGTTGAGCCATCTAAGCTTAACCTCGTCAAAAATCGAGGGAGATTTGGAAATTCCCGTAAGGTCGAAAAGCTCCACCATTTCAGGAACGGTCATTTTTTCAGCGTTGTTCTTCGGGCACCAGCCTAAAAGTGCAACGTAGTTTATAATCGCCTCTTCGATATAACCTTTTGAAATAAAATCGTCAAAGTTAGCGTCACCGTAGCGCTTGGATAACTTTCTCGTTGCGTCTTTCATAATGGTTGGAAGGTGGATATACACCGGGCGCTTCCAGCCGAACGCGTCGTACATAAGGTTGTACTTAGGAGTAGAAGAGAGATATTCCGTTCCCCTTATAACGTGGGAAATTTTCATAAGGTGATCGTCTATAACGTTTGCAAAGTTATAAGTTGGCATTCCGTCAGACTTAATTAAAATATTATCCTCAAGGTCAGAGTAGTCAACCTCAATCGTTCCGTAAATTAAATCCTCGTAACTGCTCGTTCCCTCGGTTGGAATGTTTTGGCGAATAACGTAGCTTTCACCGTTAGCTATTCTTCTCTCTGCCTCTTCCTTAGAAATTTTTAAACAATGCTTATCGTACTTTCTATTTCCGTTTTCATCAGTTAAACTCTCGAGCCTTTCCTTTGAACAAAAACAGTAATACGCTCCGCCAAGGTCGATAAGTTTTTTAGCGTAGTCAAGATACATATCCTTTCTCTCGCTCTGAGTATACGGGCCGTAGTCACCGCCAACGTCAGGACCTTCGTCATAGTTAAGCCCCGAACATTTAAGAGAAGAGTATATTACGTCTAACGCGCCCTCAACAAACCTTTCGCGGTCGGTATCCTCTATTCTCAAAATAAAGTCACCGTCGTTATGTTTTGCAAACAAATAGGCGTATAAGGCGGTTCTAAGACCACCAAGGTGCATAAAGCCCGTTGGGCTGGGAGCAAATCTGGTTCTAACTTTTTCCATAATAACTTCCTTAAAATTGAAATAATTTATCTTTGATGTGTTGTTTTATGCTTTGCAAGCGGTTGTCGTAGAAATAGCTGTAAATTTCCTCACCGCTAACGATAACGTGGTCGAAAAGCGATACTTTATGAAAGTTTAAAAAGGCGCAAATTTTAGCAGTTGCCTGATCGTCCGCCTCGGAGGGATAGGGGTATTTTGCAAAGTGATTGTGCAAAACTATTACCGACTTTGGCTTGTAAACTAATATGCTTTTGGTAAACTTATCAAAGTCCAACCCAACCTTTTCTATATTTCCATCGTCAAGCAAGGTAGAGCCTAAAATTCTCTTTTGCTGGTCGAGGTAAAACATATAGAAAACCTCGTGGTCAAGCCCCTTAAACAATTCGATTGCGAGCTCTTTCACAGTTGCAATATTGTTAAGCTTAGTCTTTTCCTTCTTTTCTTTTTGGTTAAGGGTGGAAACGTATCCAACGAGCGAGATTAAACTTGCGGTTCTTTCCCCAACACCGTCAACCTGCTTTAAAAGTTCAGTAGGAGCTGAAAGAACGCCGTTTAAAGAACCAAACCTTGAGATTAAATTGTGGGCAAGAGCGTTGGTATCTTTTCTTGCAATAGAGTAGCCGAGCAAAAGTTCTAACAACTCGTGCTCCTTAAAGAGTTCTTTGCCGGTATTAAATTTCTCACGCAAGCGCTCTCTATGGCCAGCGTGCACGTTTTCTTTAGTAGGCATACTCGTCTCCACGATAGATTTTTATTATTGTAACACAAATTTGGCAAAAAGTTAACTATAATGCTATGTATTTTTATAAAAAATAGTATATAATGAAATCATGAACTTATATTTTAACGATGCAATCACTCATTTAAAAGAGTGGATAAAGATTAAAAGCGTAAAGTCCGAGGCGCGCGAGGGCGCTCCCTTCGGCTTGGGCAATAAATTAATGCTCGAACGAGCGCTTAGCGACGCTAAGGCACTTGGTTTTGAGGTGAAAAACTACGATAACTACGTAGGAGAAGTAATCTTCGGTGACGGGGCAGATGAAGACGGGCTTGCCGTTTTATGCCACTTAGACGTTGTTCCCGAGGGTGACGAGGCTTTGTGGAACGTTCCGCCGTATTCGGCTGTTGAAAAAGACGGGTATTTGTACGGCAGGGGCGTCGTTGACGATAAGGGGGCTGCCGCCATTTGTCTTTTCGCAATGAAACAGTTAAAAGACGAGGGTTTTATCCCCTCGAAAAAGATAAAACTCATTTTCGGGTGTGACGAGGAGAGCGGTTGGGGGTGTATCGACCATTATAACGAGGTTGCCGTTATGCCAAAAATGGGCTTTTCGCCCGACGGTGACTTTCCCGTAATCTACGCCGAAAAGGGAATTTATCATATAAAATACTCCTTGCCCGTTTCTAACGAGGTTGAAAGAGTTGAGGGTGGAGAGAGGATAAACGTTGTATGCGATAAATGTAGCGTATTGCTCAAAAACGGCGAGCGTTTAGAGTTCTCGGGCGTTTCCGCGCACGGCTCTACTCCCGAGCTTGGCGATAACGCGATAAAAAAGGCGCTTGGCGCGCTGGTAGAAAGGGGTTTGTTTTCCGAGCAATGTTACGAATATCTTTTTAACGGTAGACTGTTTGAAAAATTTGTTGACGAAAGCGGTGTTTTAACCTTTTCGCCAAACGTAATTTGTAAAAATGGGGATAACCTCGAGATTAAAGTTGACGTTCGCTATCCCGTTCACTACAAGCTTTGCGAGGTAGATAAGGCGCTTGAAAAAATCGGCAAGTTCGAGGTGATAGAGCACAAAAAACCGCTGTATGCCGACAAGGAGGGGTGGCTTGTAAAAACGCTTAACGCGGTGTATGAAAAACACACGGGCGAAAAAGCCGTTTCTCAAGTGACCGGCGGTGGAACTTATGCAAGGGCGTTAAAAACGGGCGTTGCTTTCGGTCCTGTGTTTGAGGGCGGAGCGGTGTGTCACGTTCCAAACGAGCGGTTAAAAATTACTGAACTTGAAAAGTGTTTTAATATTTATAAAGACGCGATAAAAGAATTATCCAAATAAGAAAAACCGACCTACAGGTCGGTTTTTAAGTTTATAAAATCTTTGCTTTTAGTTTGTTTATAGTGTTGTCACTAACTCTTATAAGGTCTGATATCTCAACGCCAAACACGAGATACACAACGTTTCCTTTAGCGATGATAGGTAGGGTGTCGCGTTCGGATAGTGGAATTTTTTTGTCTATCAAATAGTCTTTAAGTTTTTTAGTTCCACCGCCAAATTTAGTAAAAACGTCACCGTCGCGCCTTGTTCTAATAACTGACCCCGTTGGAATTTTATCACCGTCGAACAATAGATACGGCTTATCTAAAATTTCGCTTGAAATTTCTAAAGTTTCGTTCAAAAAGGAGTGCTTTCCCTCTGAAAAGGGGATTTCAACATCCTGTTTTTTAGTTTCACCGGTGCTGAAAATCACGCAGTCGTACTCTTTAGTTGCAAAAATCCCTTTCGGGAGAGTTAAAAACGCTCCGCTTTGCGAGTTTTTCAAGTTTTCAACCTGCAAAACGTGCTGGTATTCATAGTCTTTGTTAAGCCCGAGCTTTTTAAACGCTATAATTGTTGCGCGCTTAAACAAAACGCTCGGAGTTGAAAAAGACAGGTATATTTTATCCCCTTTTTCTTGTAAGGCTTGGAGCGCAAGCTCGTTTAAAAACTCATCTTCTTCGCTTGCAATTTTTGAAAGGCGGTGAGCTGAATCCAAAGCCTCGGGGAAACGCTCGAGTATTTTTGGAACTATTTCCTTGCGGATAAAATTGCGAGTGTAAACGGTATCTTTATTCGTTGAATCCTCAACGTATCCCAAGCGGTTTTTCAAAACGTAATTTTCGATATCTTCTCGTGAAAGGTGGCTTATAGGGCGGATAATACAGTTGTTAACGCTTTTAATTCCGCTAAGCCCGCTAATGCCAGAGCCTCTAAAAAGGTTGAATAAAACTGTTTCGAAATTATCGTTTTTGTGATGCGCGGTTGCTATTTTTTCACAGTAGCTATCACTTATTAATTCGTTAAACGCGCGGTATCTAAGTAGCCTTGCTCCCTGTTCGAGTGAGAGGTTGTTTTCCTTTGAGTATAGGGGCGCGTCCACGGTGAAAACCTTTAACTCAACGCCGAGGGTAGAGCATAGGTTTTTAACAAACTCCTCGTCCCTATCGCTTTCAGCACCGCGGATAGAGTGGTTTACGTGCACGGCTTTAACGCTTAGGGAAAGCTCGTTTTTAACCGACAGTAAGAGGTGGAGGAGGCAAACGCTATCCTTTCCTCCCGATAATGCAACGGCTATCGTTTCGCCGTGTTTTAGTAGTGTTTTATCAATCATTTTTTTCAAACTTGAACATTTTGTCCATAACCCACATCATAAAATTGTGTGGCAACAATTTTGCTGCGAGGCGCAAAAGCTTGGCGTATTTGCCGGGAACAACGTAGTTCTTTTTCTTTTTGTCAATGGTTTTGTAGGCAACTTTAACAACGTAGCTTGCCTCGTATAAAATATCGAATTTCTTAAGCTGTTCTTTTTCGCCTGCGCGCTCAAAAAACTCCGTTTTAACCCAGTAGGGGCAAACGCAGAGCGCTTTGATTTTTTTAGGTTTAAGCTCGTGAGCAAGGGCGCGCGTAAAACTTAGAACACCTGCTTTTGTCGCCGCGTAAACGGAGAGGTGGGGAACGGGTTCAAACGAGCTCATTGAGCCAACCTCTATAATTTTGCCACCCTCTTTTATATAGGGGAGAGCAGTTTGCGTCATTAAAACGAGCGCTTTTAGGTTAAGGTCGCACATGCCTGCGTTTTGAGATGGGTTGGAATTTACAAATTCCGCCATTTTTCCAAAACCGCTTGCGTTAACGAGGAGTTTTACGTCAGGGTTTTCCTCTTTTAATTTTTGAGCGATTATTTCAAAGCTTTTAGCGTCGGTTAAATCGAGAGCAATAGGCACGATTTTAGCTTTCGTTTCGGTTTTGAGTGCGTTAAGTCTATCTTCACGGCGCGCGATAACCCAAATCTCATCGAGCGCATAGCGCTTATCTGCTTGAATAACGAATTCTCTTCCCATTCCAGAGGATGCACCTGTAATAATTGCAATATTCATAATTAGCTCCAGAGTATATTTTTAAATATGATAGCATAAAATTAAAACATATTCAACTTATAACGAGAAACAAATTTTGCAAAAGGCGCAAAAAACTCTTGACAAAGTGGAATAATTTATGTATTATAAACGCACAAAGTCATCGCGGGGTAGAGCAGCTTGGTAGCTCGTCGGGCTCATAACCCGGAGGTCGTGAGGTTCAAATCCCACCCCCGCAACCATAAAAAAAGGAACAACCGTGTGGTTGTTCTTTTTTTATTGCTAGGGTGTGATTGAACTTTAAGGCTTTTGGTATCTATGAGCCCGCTTTCGCCAAAGATAGTTTATACTAAACCTAAAAGCATATAGGCGAAAGGGGATCGGTATCCGCTTGCGGTACGTTTGCCAAAGGCAAAATAACCCGGAGGTCGAAAAATAGAGAGAAACACTAGTCGGGCAAATCCCTTCCTCGCCGGAGACGGCTAACCCCTCGCAAACTAAAGTTTGCTTTCCCCTTATCAAGGGGCAGAAACCCCGCAACCAAAAACAATTCCATAGTCGATACAATTTCGGCTATGGAATTTTACTTTTTAGCCCTAAAACCACTGATTTTGATGGTTTTTAGGGCGTTTTTCCTTTTATAAATGCAAAATCCGCCACTCTCTGCCCCAGCAAGGCAAGAATGGCGGATAGATAATCGTTCAAGGGTTAGTATCGTCCAGATATTTGATATTTAAAAAATACAAAATTATGATATACAATTTGATTTTTTATTGAAAAAGTCTTGACAATGGTGTATAATGTGAACGGCATCAAATAAATTATTTGCGGAGGCAACCTATGTATAGATTGTTTAACACACACAATGTAAGACGTATACATGAGGCAGAGGGGCTTTGGGATTTCCGAACTGAAACAGAAAGCTACAAGGGTAAGCTTGCAGTTCCTTCCTGCTGGGAAACCATTCCCTCGCTTGCCGCCTACAAGGGTAAAGCAGAATACAAAAAGGCATTCACTTTCGGTGGTAATATCCGCCTTGTGTTTAAAGGTGTCAGCCACACAGCAAGGCTTTTCGTTGACGGAGACTTTATTTGCGAGCATTACAATGCATACACCGAGTTCTATGCAGACCTCTCACTTCCGTACGGCGAGCATGAGGTAAGAGTAGAGGTTGATAACTCCTATTCTGAAGCATCTGCGCTCCACGTGGAAAACGATTATTACACCTACGGCGGAATTATTCGTCCTCTTATCATCGAGGAGCTTTCAGATGCCGTTATAAACTACATACACTTTACACCCAAAAAAATAAGCAGCGGCTGGTCTGCTTCTGTCGAAGCAGAGATAAAGAGCCTCTCAAAGAGTGATGCGACCTACGAGCTGCGTTTTACCATAAACGGTGAGAGCTATACACTCGGTAAGGTTCATCTTCCTTCGGGAGAGAGAGTCAAGGTTTTGGGCGATTTCAGTTTTGATGGCATTATTCCATATACCACGGATGAGCCCAAACTTTATACTCTTTGCGCAAAACTTTATGGCGAAGGAGTAGTTATCGACGATTTAATAGACAGGGTAGGCTTTCGCGAGATAAAATCGGAAGGCAAAAAGCTTCTTATGAACGGTGAGCCGCTGCGTCTTCTCGGCTTCAACCGTCACGAAGACTTCAACTCATTGGGCAGCTCCGTTCCTTTACAGGCGATGATGCGTGATCTTGCTCTTATCAAGGATGCAGGCGCAAACAGCATCAGAACCTGCCATTATCCAAACGATGAGCTTTTCCTTGATCTTTGTGACGAAATGGGAATTATGGTATGGGAGGAGGCTCACGCAAGAGGACTCAGCGAGGAGCAAATGAAAAACCCCAATTTCCTTCCCCAGAGCCTTGCATGCGTAGATGAGATGATCGCCTGCCACTATAACCACCCCTCCATATTCTGTTGGGGAATACTAAATGAATGCTCAAGCGATACCGAGTACGGCAGATCCTGCTACAAAGCGCTCTTTGACAGAATTTATGAGCTTGACAGCAGCCGTCCAAGAACCTTTGCATCTAACAAGCATTTCCGTGATATTTGCTTTGATCTTGAAGAAATCGTTTCGGCTAATCTCTATCCCAACTGGTATGATTTCAAGGATCTCTCCACACCGGAAAGGACGGTGTCAAGTCTTATTGACTACGCAGAAAAGCACAATGGCAATAATAAACCCTTTATAATCAGCGAAATAGGGGCAGGAGCAATTTACGGCTACCGCAGCGAAACGGTCTGCAAGTGGAGCGAGGAGCGACAAGCACAAATACTAGACGAGCAGCTTACCGCCGTTCTTTCAAACGATGATGTTACCGGTGTATTCATCTGGCAGTTCTGCGACGTGCGTGTAGACGAAAGCCGGTTTTCCAGCCGTCCCAAAGCAATGAACAACAAGGGCATCGTTGACGAATACAGGCGCAAAAAGCTTGCCTTTGAGGTTGTGAAGCGTCATTTCACCCAAAAATAATGATAATGTAAACAAGTACTCGTTTCAATAAATGGTGTTATATGATAAGATATATCAAGAATTGACAATGACTGAACTTAAACGCAAAAAAGGATTTTCGTTTATATCAGAATTAAAGCAACTTGATAATGATAATTTATTAAAAATTGATAAAGGGGATTTTGAATTACGCTTATGGAAAGAGCCTATATTAATTAGAGCACAAACGTATGAGGATATGGATTTCCGTAAAGAGTGGAGTAGTGTAAAATTAAAGATAGGAACATTATAAAAAAATCGATTTCTATTTATGGAATATCGGCAAAAACTAAAAAATACTTTTTGTCCCACACACATACCCTAAAAACGAGATTTAGTCCCACACATACAAAAAATCCAACTCGGAAGAGTTGGATTTTTTCATTTGTGCCGTTAGGCACAACATCATTTGCGTGGTAAACTATTTATAAGTATTATAAGAATGTGTAATTTTTATGGTTTATTCATCGCATTGGATTTTCTATACTGCGAGGGAGAGCAGCCCACCTTTTCTTTAAATATGTTTGAAAAATAATACTCATCCGAGAAACAGAGCTTTGCGGCTATTTCTTTTACCGAAAGGCTTGTGTCGACAAACAGCTTTTTTGCGAAGTCGATTTTTTTATTCAAAACATAGGTGTATGGCGTGATTCCATAATACTTTTTAAATATCCGTATAGTTTGAGATTCTGATTTGGAAATGTGCTTGCACAAAAGCTCCAAATGAAATTTTGAGGTGATCTGGGTATTTAAAAAGTCCTTCATTTCCATGCCTATGCTTGAGGACTCATCGTCCTTTTTCATATTCACGTGCATTTTCAAAAATATCTCGTTCAATATGACGATCAATTCGGGCGTATTATCCATTCTCCCTTTTTTTGCGATCTCTATGATTTGCTTGATCTCACCTCCAAGATTAAGTCCGATGAAATGGGCGGTGTCTGACAATCCGTAACCCTCAATAAGACTTTCAACAAGTCTTCCTGAAATATTTATGAAATGCTTTTTCCACGGATCATCGCAATTTGAGTAATAATAGTGGTTTTTGCCTGCATGAAGAAAATAACTGTCGCCCGCTTCGGGGAAAAAGGTTTCATCGTTTATATGAATCGTACCGCAGCCCTCTTCTACATATTCAATGCACCACACCGGAGAGGATGGCCGATATATCTTATAGCTTTTGTCAGGGAACGTAGTCCCACACAGATGAAACCTTATAAGATCTTGTGTTTCACTTTTTTGGTTTATTCTGTATAATTCTTCTTTCATGCGTGTTTTCCTCATTTTTTCGCTTGTTTTCTCGATTGTGTTATCGTTATTATAGCAGTATAATATAATAAAATCAATTGCTTTTGGAGGATTTTTTTATGAAATTCAGACCTGCGGCAGTTCCGCTGATTACCGTTGATCCTTTTTTCTCAATTTGGTCGTGTAACGATGCGCTTTACGCATCTCCTACAGAGCATTGGTCGGGTAGACCGTGTCCTATCGTTGCAGGTATTTTTGTTGACAATGAGTTCCATTCTGTAAGCGGCTTTGACATAGACGGCAGGCTTGTCCAAAGACGTATTTATCAGAGAAGCATGGAGATTACTCCTACAAGCTCTATATACAAATTTGAAAACGAGTGGGTAAAGCTTGAGCTTACCTTTACCACGCCTCTTCTTCTCAACCGTCTTGACATACTTTCTCGCCCCGTAAGCTACATTGCATACCAAATCGAGAAAAAGTGCGACAAGCATATGAGATTTATGTTCGATATCAGCACCCGCGCATGTGTTGATAATAAGAACCAGCGAGTTGAGATCAAGAAGACCGACTTTTCGCTTTGCTGCGGTAATGCTTGTCAGACACCACTCTCCAAATCCGGGGACAACGATATGATCGACTGGGGTTATCTCCACATCTGCGACAGGAATGCAAGAGTTGGCAGAATATGCGAAAATAGAGAAATAGAAATTCTTCCCACAAACGCTACGTATAACGGATATGATGACGGCGCATTTCTCTTTGCCGTAAGAAACGAGCCGAAGGGTGTTGTCGTTGTAGCCTATGACGAGATAAAGCCTATTGAGTACTTTGGCAATCAGCTTGACGAATGCTACACAGAGCATTTCAAAAGCTTTGGAGAAATGGTCAAAGCAGCTATCCGCGAGTACACCGAGATAAAGAAGCTTTGCGACGAGTTTGATGCTGAACTCACCGAGCAGACAGAGAAGCTTGGAGAGAACTATAAGAACATTACCTCCCTTGCTTACCGTCAGGCAATTTCTGCTCACAAGCTTGTAAAGGATACAGAGGGCAACCTGCTATTCCTTTCTAAAGAGAACGGCTCAAACGGCTGTATCGCTACACTTGACGTTACGTACCCCTCAATTCCCCTCTTCCTTAAATACAATCCCGAGCTTGTAAAGGGTATGCTTCGTCCGATCATTAAGTATGCAAAGTCTGATGCCTGGACCTTTGATTTTACCCCTCACGATGTAGGGCAGTATCCTCTTTGCAACGGTCAGGTATACGGTGTACAGAATCTCCGCTTAAACGGTGGAGAAAACAGAAGAAACATATTTTTCGGAGAAATCAGCTTTGTAGGACAGATGCCTGTTGAAGAAGCGGGAAATATGTTTCTTTGCCTTGCGGCTGTGAAGAAATATTCGGGTGGAGACCAGACCTTGTTTGATGAGAACAAGGAACTGATGAAGCAATGGGTCGACTATCTTGTAGAGTTCGGTTACGATCCTGAAAATCAGCTTTGCACCGACGACTTCGCGGGTCATCTCGCGCGCAACTGTAATTTGAGCTTGAAGGCGATTCTCGGCATAGCGGCATATGCCGAGCTTTCGGGAGATACAACATATATGGAGATCGCCAAGAAGTACGCAAAGCAGTGGGAGATCGACGCGAAGGCAGACCACGAGGGAACCCGACTGACCTTTGACGGCGCGGATACGTGGAGCCTCAAATATAACATCGTTTGGGACAATCTGCTTGGATACAATATTTTCTCCGATGAAGTAAAGAAGAACGAGATAAAGGTCTATATGTCCAAGATGAACCGCTACGGTGTCCCTCTTGACAGCCGTTCGGATTACACAAAAATCGACTGGCTTATGTGGTCAACCTGCATATGGGACGACAAGAAGTATTTCCATGCTGTTTGTGAAGCGATCGTCAACATGATAAATGAAACTCTTGACCGCGTACCCCTTACCGATTGGTACTACACAAGCACTGCAGACTACCGCGGTTTCAGAAACAGGAGCGTAGTCGGTGGATTATTTATCAATCTTCTTGACTGATTGGCATCTATTTTGTCAAGATAACACAAATCAAAAACGGATAGGTAAACTCCTATCCGTTTTTTGTTTTTATAAATGTTAAATGTTTGTGTCTTGAAGAATAGCTCCTAGCTGGATAAAAGCAAGTTTATTTTCTCCCTTGCGACCCGTTCATTGCAATACACAAAATTAAACTCACCACTAATCTGCATATCTGCAACAGAGAAGGTGGCAAGGTCGTCACGGCATCGGGAGATAGGTTCATAAGCAAAGGTAATCGCACCGTTGTTTGCCACAATGTCGCAGATCACGGAAAAATTACTGACAGAGATACAACGCTTAAAGTTGTCAAGGGAAAAACCTCGGTCTGTAATTGCATTATGCAATAATG
>JAFQEV010000019.1 GCA_017398825.1 Clostridia bacterium | reverse complement strand
TGTAACTTTTTTTGTATTTTTTTGATTTTTTTGACCACCATTAACCTTTTGAAAGGTGAAAATAGTAAACTTTCTCATTAAAGTTTGAACTTTCGCCTATAAATTTTATCGCGCGGTTTTTTGAATTTTTAAAAAGCTTTTGCTTTTTAAGCACTTTACGTAATGAAAATTTAACCCTCTTGTATCCGTCCTCTACGGGAATTTTTGATAAACTTTCAATGATAGGCTTAACGTAGTGGTAATGAGTGCAACCTAAAACCACTCCGCTTGCTGTTTTGGGGATACTATTTACAAGAAAATCTAAGTTTATTTGCTCTAAGTTGAACACGCTTTTCTCAATATCGCCTGCAAGGTTACGTAGCCCTATAACTCTCCCTTTAAAAAAGCGTTTAACAAAATTACTCTCCGCAGTTTTTACCGTGCACAGCAACACTTTATTTTTATCCTTACATTTAGGGGGTAAAGTTTTTATAACGGGCACGCCTGCGCGCTCTTTAACAAATCTATAAAGATTAGAAGAAAGGGTGTTACATCCTATAACCAACGCTTTAACGCCCTCGCCTTTCAAACGGTCTACCGCGTTTGCTGTCAACGCCTTTAAGGTGTTTAAATCTTTATTCCCGTAAGGCGCGTTTAGATTATCGCCAAAGTAAATAAAATTTTCGCAAGGGAAAAAATCGGCAAGTTCTTTTAAAACGCAAAGCCCTCCGATACCGCTATCAAACACGCCTATGGGTAAATTTTTATCAAGCTTTTTCATAATTACTCAACGATATTCTATTTACGCCGAGGCTTTCTTAGAATAAAGTTAAAAATTTTGCCAAAAAAATTCGTTCAAATCAATAAATGTGTTAAAAAAAAGTTGCAATACTCAAAAAAGTGTGATAAAATATCCATAGTTTAATTGAAGTACTACTAAAAAGGAGATTGACATGCCTAATATTAAATCGGCTAAAAAGCGCGTTCTCGTTAACCAGAAAAAAGCAAACATCAACAAAAGTGATAAATCTGAAGTAAGAACTTATATCAAAAACTTCAACGCTTTACTTGATGCTGGTAATCTCGAAGAGGCTCAAGCAGCATTACCTGCTACCATGGCTGCACTTGATAAAGCAGTAACTAAAGGCGTTTACGCTAAAAACACCGCTGCTAACAAGAAGTCTGGTCTTATGAAGAGATTCAACGCTTTAAAAGCATCTAAATAATTAAAAGTGTAACAAAAAAAGAGTTACCCAAGTGGTAACTCTTTTATCATACCCTAATTTAAAAACTCCGACTTTTAGTCGGAGTTTTCTTTTATTTAGTTCCTCCGTAGGAATTGGAATTGTCAATCAAAATATCTTCCGTATCTTTAAGCCTTGAAGTTGCAATTCGCTTTGAAAGTTCTTCGTAATACCTGTCTTCATTTATGGGAAGCGAAACTGTAGAATCCGTCCAACCCGAATAAAGCATAGCATTAATAAGTTCAACGCATTTTATACCTTCAACACCATCAACGTAAAGTTCCTCTAAGCCAAGAATTGCATTTGCGAAATTATTAATTATTCCTGCGTGTTGTGTGTTTTTAGAATAATCTTGCTCGATAGTTTCAATTTCGCACTCGGGTTGACTAAATCCGTTTTTACAAGTGTTTATATGCTCTTGTAAATCTTGCTTTAAACGGTAAATCGTTAGCTTATCATTTTCACAAATAACCCTACCTTTTGAGCATAAAACTTCAAACCTATTAGCACCAGGGGCATCTGCAGTAGACGTTATAAATACGCCGGTTGCACCGTTTTCAAACTCCATATACGAAGTAACATCGTCTTCAGTTTCAATGTTGTGCCACTTACCGAAATGACAAAATGCCCTGATCTTAGAAGGCATATCGCCAACAATCCATTGTAAAAGGTCAAGCTGATGTGGGCATTGATTCATAAGCGCACCACCGCCCTCACCACTCCAAGTTGCACGCCAAGCACCAGAATCGTAATAAAATTGTGTTCTAAACCAGTTGGTTATTATCCAGTTAACACGCCTTAATTCACCCAAACTGCCACTTGAAATTAACTCGTGCATTTTTACGTATAACGGATTAGTCCTTTGATTGTACATAAGTGAAAACAACTTATCACTCTTTAAAGCAACCTCGTTCATTTCTCTAACTTGTTTTGCGTATACGCCTGCGGGTTTCTCGCAAAGTACGTGAATTCCTTTATTTAATGCTTTTATTGCAAAACGAGGATGATCGTAATGGGGAACGGCTATTAAAACAGCGTCAATATCCGCCTTATCCAAAAGCTCGTCACCACTATTAAATAACTCATATTCGCCCTTTAATTTTTCAACGGCGTTTTGTAACCTTTCAACCTTCACGTCGGCAATTGCCGTAACTACTGCGTTTTTGATTTTACCCTTGAAAAAACTTTCAAGATGAGCAAAACCCATATTCCCCATACCGATTATGCCAAACCTTACTTTATCCATTGATTTTCAATCTCCTTATAGCCAAGCTTTAATAATATGTTCTTTAAATGAGTTACAGCGTCAATAAACGCATCTCTATTGGTCCTGTACGCGTAAAAATTAACAAGTTTTGATTTATCTATTTTATCGTAACCTTTAAATACGGCAAGATGCGGTTCTAAAGTTAAAACCGTTTCTTGCAAAGAAATATTATCAATAAGGGTTTCTATTTTCCCATCTCCCTTACCAGCGGGAACTACCGCGCCCGTTTGGTAGAAAGCATCCTTTATATGATAGTAGTCTATTTTGTCGTTTAAAAGTTCCATAGCATAATCAACCGATACTTTACATTGGATAAAATTTGCAGGGTCGTAAACACATTTAAGCCCTTGAACGCTATCGAGCAAAAGTTTGCACCTTTCTGCGCTATCGCCAAAAATATCCTTTTCGTTTTCGTGATATAGCGTAACGCCGTATTTTTTGGCAAGGGCGCACATCTTGATTAAACGGCTTATAACTTCATCTTTAACGCTATCGTAATCCTTTGTAAAGAAGGAAAACACCCTTACTTTATCGCAATCTAAAATATTTGCAACTTTAAAAACGTTTTCCGCAACTTCTAAATGTTTTTCAAAAGGATAATCTAAATTAACCTTTCCAAGCGGAGAACCTATTGACCAAACTTTTATATTATAAGCATCTAACTTCGATTTAACTTCAATCGCATCGCTAACAGAAAGTTCAGACACGTTCTTACCATCAATCCCTCGTAGTTCTATATATGGAATACCAAACTCGTTTAAAGCTTTTAACTGCTCTTCAAAATTTTCAGAGTATTCGTCTGCAAATGCACATAGTTTAATTTTCATTTTAAAACTCCTTTAATGTTTTGTTAGTTACATGATATTACAACACTATTTAAAAGTAAATATCATTTTAAGCCTAAATATGTTGCAAATCGTGCTATTTTATGCTAATATTATATTATGATTACTTTTAATAACGCAACCTATCAAAGAATAATTGAATCTACAGTAAACAAATCGCATTTTATAAATCAAATGCATCCTCGCTTTGAGTTGTTATACATTTTAAACGGCAACGGCAAGTTTATAATTGAGGATACCGAGTATCCTTTCACTAATAACTCTATGTTCTTAGTTGCGCCTGGTAAATTCCACGTTTTAAGCGAGCCTCCAAAATCCGATTATGATAGAATTATTATATATTTTGATGAAAACTTATTGCCTAGCGTTTTACCAAAAGGCATTACCTTTCACTCGTTAACAAATTCAAACATGCGCGAGTTGTTTTTGAAATTTGACGGTTATTGCAATAAGTATGACGGCGACGCATTATCTATATTATTCAACGCCTTTTTATGTGAAGCACTAATAACCTCCCACTCGCCTGGAGGTGAATCAAACAAACTCCCAAAACTTATAAAGAATGCAATTAAGTTTGTTGAAGTTAATTTAGATAAAAATTTAAGCGTTGATATTATTGCAAACGAATTATTCGTTTCAAAGACACATCTGAGCCACTCCTTTTCAAAAATTATGAATATCGGCATTATGGGTTACGTTGAACTCAAGAGAGTCTACAAAGCAAGAGAATTGTTAAAAAACGGCTATTCCCCCACTAAAGTTGCGGAAATGCTCAATTATAAAAGTTATCCAACCTTTTTAAGAAACTACAAAAAACACTTTAGCGTAAACCCATCTAACGACAAAATAAAGCAATAAAAAACAAGGCAAATTAAATTTTGCCTTGTTTTTTAATTCAAAATTCCTGTTAAAAATATTTCCAAACCTATCGCAACTAGTATTATACCGCCAAGTATTGACGCCTTGCCCGAAAGCTTAGTTCCAAACTTTTTACCTATATAAACTCCTGCAAAACACATTGCAAAAGTAATAACGGCAATTATTGCAACGCAAACGAGGGCAACTAATATGTTGTAACTTGCAATGGTAAAACCTACGGAGAGCGCGTCAATCGAGGTGGCAACGCCCTGCACTAATAAGCTCAAAAAACTAACTTTTGTGCAACCGCACTCGCACTTACACTTAGCTCCGTCGATTATCATTTTAATTCCGATAAAGGAAAGAAGAGCAAGCGCTATCCAAGGAATAGCCTTTTCAAAAGCGGTAAAGTATTTAAGTATCGTATGTACGCAAAGCCAACCTATAAGAGGCATAACGCCCTGGAAAACGGCGAATACGCCAGCAATGGTCACGGCTTTACCCTTTTTCATGCACGGCTCGCTAAGCCCGTTTGCAAGCGATACGGAAAACGCGTCGACAGCCAAACCAAAGCCCAAACCTATGCTCAATATGAAAAATTCAAAATTCATAAATTATAAATGCTTAATAAGCATTGCGGAAAGTTCCTGCTTTGAAGTTAAGCCTACGGCTTTTTCAACTACGTTACCGTCTTTGAAAATATAAAGGGCGGGAATACTGTTTATTCCATAAGATATAGCAAGTTTTTCGCACTCGTCTACGTTGACTTTTGCAACGGTGATTTTATCGCCGAGCTCTTCTGCAAGCTCTGCAAGGATAGGTGCTTGCATTCTGCAAGGACTGCACCAAGTAGCGTAAAAATCAACGAGAACGGGTTTTTTGCTGTTTAATACAACTTCTTTAAAATCTAAATCGTTTACTATTACTATTTTGTCACTCATAAAAATTCCTCCGTGAAATATTGTTTGCAATACTTTTGGCGTTATGCCTTAAAAAAATCTAAAATATTATCGATGGAAAGTGCGGTTTCGCTACCGTCAGCCATTTTCTTAATTTTGCACTCACCGCTTTCAATCTCGTTATCGCCAAGCGCTATAACGAATTCAGCGCCTATTTTATCAGCATATTTAAACTGTGACTTGAACGACCTGCCTATATGGTCGGTTTCCGCACTTATTCCGTTTAACCTTAATTTATAGCAAAGTTCGAACGCCTTTGCGTTTGCCTTATCGCCCATAGAGGCTATAAACACCTTAACGCTTTCGTTATTCGGGATTTCTATACCCTCTGCCTCCATTAGCATTAAAACTCTTTCAAGCCCCATTCCAAAGCCTACGCCAGGAACTGAACTACCGCCGATTTGTTCGATAAGGTTATCGTATCTACCACCACCGCAAACGGTGCCTTGCGAACCAAGCGACGTGGTAACGAACTCAAATACCGTTTTAGTATAGTAATCAAGACCGCGAACAATTCTCGGGTTTACGGTATAAGAAAGCCCTACCGTATCTAAGCGGTTTTTAAGCCCGTCGAAATGCTCGTTGCACTCGTCGCAAAGATAATCGGTAATCTTGGGCGCATTTTCATTAATCTTTTTACAACCCTCTTCCTTGCAATCGATAATTCTCAAGGGGTTCTTCTCATATCTATCACGGCAGGTTGGGCACATTTGGTCAAGTTTGTCCTTATAGAACTCTTTAAGAGCCTCATTATACGCCTTTCTGCACTCTTTACAGCCCATACTGTTAATGTTGAGCGCAACTTTAAGCCCAAGCCTCGTAAGCACCGTATACGCCGTTAAAATAACCTCAGCATCGATATCCGAACCTTTTGCACCGTAGAACTCAATTCCGAACTGGTGATGCTCGCGAAGTCTACCTGCCTGAGGGCGCTCGTAACGGAATACCGGCGTTATATAGTACATTTTAAGAGGCATTGCCATACTTATAAGCCCGTTTTCAATAAACGCGCGCGCTACGCCTGCAGTACCCTCTGGCTTTAAGGTAATACTTCTTTTACCCTTGTCCTCAAAGGTGTACATCTCTTTGTTTACTATATCCGTAGTGTCGCCTACACCGCGAAGGAAAAGCTCGGTGTGCTCAAACGTTGGAGTTCTAATCTCCTTAACGCCGAAGAGCTTTGCAACCTCTCTAACGGTATTTTCTACGTAGTGCCACTTATAACTGTCTTGAGGTAATACGTCTTTTGTTCCTTTGGGTATATTAACCATAACTTCTCCTTAAAGAATATATTTTTTGAGGTTGCGGTTGTTTTCTTCAGTTGCAAAATGCTCTTGAACGTATTTTTTGTCAACCACAACGGTAGTGAGGGGGATATTTGCTCCAGCGTTAAACGAAATGTCTTCTAAAAGATTTTCCATAACCGTGTGAAGTCTTCTTGCTCCTATATCCTCGCTACTTGCGTTCATTTCAGCTGCGATAAATGCAATTTCCTCAATAGCGTCCTGCGTGAACTTAAGGTCGATGTTATCAACTAAAAGCAAGGTCTTATACTGAAGGGTTATTGCATTTTGAGGCATCGTTAAAATGTTTACGAAATCCTCTTTAGTCAAGCTTTTAAGCTCAACTTTGATGGGAAATCTACCTTGGAGTTCGGGAATTAAATCTTGAACCTTTGCAATGTGGAAAGCACCGGCTGCAATAAAGAGGATATAATCCGTTTTTACAGGACCGTACTTAGTCATAACGGTTGAACCTTCAACAATAGGTAAAATATCGCGTTGAACGCCCTCTCTCGATACGTCAACACCACCCTGCTTAGATTTTGCGGCAATTTTGTCAATCTCGTCGATAAAGATAATGCCTTCTTGCTCAGCGCGCCTAACCGCCTCAGTGTTAACAGCGTCTAAATCGATGAGTTTATCACTCTCTTCGTTTATAACGTGTTGCATAGCCTCTTTAACGGTGATTTTTCTCTTTTTGGTGCGCTTGGGCATAAGGTCGCCAAAAATCGAACCTAAATTGATTTCAGCGCCACCGCCGGCTAAGATTTCCATACTTTTGGGCGCGTCTTGAACGGTCATTTCGATGTGGAGATCGTTAAATCTACCCTCGCGTAAATCGTTTAAAATTTCTTGGCGGAAAAGCTCGTCCGGCTTTTCGCCCTTTTCACCTTTTTTAAGGTCGTATAAAATATCAACGAGTTTTCTCTCTGCCGTTGCGGTTGCCTTGGAGGCAACTATTTTCATTTGCTCTTCCTTTACCAAG
>JAFQEV010000018.1 GCA_017398825.1 Clostridia bacterium | reverse complement strand
GTCTATTCCTGGTCAAGCTGCTGCAGCTGCTCTTATCTACGTAGGCGTATTAATGCTTAAAGGTATCGTTAACATCAAGATTGATACTGTTAAAAACGCAGTTCCTGCTTTCTTAACTATCGCTATGATGCCCTTAGCATACTCGATTACTGATGGTATCGGTTTCGGTATCGTATCTTACGTTTTAATCGACATTTGCGAATATATCATTAACGCTATTAAGTATGCAGTTGCTAAAGATAAGGCTACGGCTGTTAAGCCCGTTTGGGATTTACACGTTATTACCATTATCGTTGCAGTATTATTCCTTGTATACTTCTTCGTTCCCACAACTTTCTAATAGTTTAAAAGTAACTTTAAACCCCACGGCAAGCCGTGGGGTTTTTATTTTACTCATTGCAGAAAAATTCGGTTGATTCAGCGGCGTCGGGCACACGGCCTACGAACACGTTGTCTTCTCTTCTATTTCTAAGCTCTTTTACGGGGTTTTCGGCTACTTGGTAGCGGTAGTCAAATCCGTCGTGTCGAATTTTAGTTTCGATAACGTTGTGTGACGGAACTATTTGCGTAGAGGGAATTAAAATCTCTTGATACCTGAAAAAGTCTGCGTCGGCAGGTAGGTTTTTAACCTTTCTATAATCTTCTCGCACCGACGTGTACTGTACGGTATTCCCAAGAATTTTACGAACGTATTCAATATTTTCGTGTAGCGATAACGGCTCTGGGAACTCGGGGTTTTTAATAACCTCGCTGTAATGCTTGTTTTCGTACTTTTCAAGAAGTTCCGCAGCTTTATGTAGGTGAGAAATCTCTATTGCAAAGTTTTCCTCCCACAGCATCTTTATGTATTTATCCGTTTCCGTCATATAGTTAGACCAGTACAGATAGCATTCGCAATACTCGTGCCACAAAAGTTTTTCAAGCCAAGTGGACTTATCGTCCATAAGCGACTCGTAGTGCGTTACGTGCTCTTCTTCAACGAGCGCAATCTCTTGGTACAATCTTCTGCCTATATCTGAGCAAGCAAAATTAGTAATGTTCATATAGTAATTCATCGTTTGTTGCTCGGCTGCGGTTATAATCATTGTGGATAGCATAGTTTGAGTATCCGCAGTTTGAGGATTGAGCGCGCGTTCTACGTTATCCTTCGGATAACGGTGGTGAGCTATAGTCGGTCTTCCCGGCATAATTTCGGTGTATCTTCCAACTAACCACTCGGCATAAACGCCTTGCTCCATTTCAAGAAGATTTGCATAGCGATATAGATGGTCGAAGTCCTCAAGTAATGCAAAATCGAGCGCGGTTTTCACGTAGCAGTCAGGCTCGCGCTTTGCAAGCTCGGCAGTCAAGTCAACGGCTAATTGTTCGTAGCCTATGGTGTGCTCTAAAATGCTCTCGTCCTTAGGTTTTAAGAGGGAGATTTTCAGCTGTTGCTGTTTTTCGAGCATTCGCGTGAGCGCAAGCTCCCTTTTTAAATCGTTATCGGTAATATTTCTTGCAAACTGGTGAGAAAACCAGTTAGCCTCGAATTCCGCGCCGTTAACGAGGATAATTCTCGTTTTGGTGTAAGGGTCTACCGTGCGCTTGTCGTACGGCTTGGGGTACAGTTCTTTAAAGTTTTGAAAAAGTTTTTCTAAGCATATAGGTTTTTCGTTAAACGGGTTCATTATTCTACTCCTTTTCCCTTTAGTATATGAGTGGAGTAAAAAAGGTGTTAAAAAAATCCCTACTTGATTGTAGGGATAATTTTATTTAGTTTTAGCGTCGAATATAACGTTGCAAATCTCGCCCGCAAAATCGTGTTCGTGGCTGACTAAGATTATTGCTCCCTCGTACGCGATAAGCGCTTTTTTAAGCGCCTCCTTTGCACGAACGTCTAAATGGTTGGTAGGCTCGTCGAGTATTAAAACGTTTGACGGGGTGTTGTTAAGCACTGCAAGTTTAATCCTCACTTGCTCGCCACCAGATAAATCTTTTATCGGTTTTGTTGCCAAATCGCCCTTTAAGCCCACTTTTGCAAGTTCAGCGCGTTGCTCTTTTTGATTGAGCCTTGGGAATTTTCCGTTAAAATAAATCATAGCGTTGAGCGAGGAGTTTTCAAAGTTAAGCTCTTGCTCTAAGTATGCAGGCTTTGTGGATAGGTGGAAGATAAAATTGCCATTAAGCGAGTGAATTTTTCTAAGCAACGTCTTTATAAGGGTAGTTTTACCAACGCCGTTAGTACCTCTTATCCACAGCTTATCCGTGCTTTTAAGATGGAGATTAATGGGTGGGATAAGCGTTTTATCGTAGCCGACTTCCAAGTCGTTAACTATTAAAAAATCCTTGCTGTTTACGGGGATATAGGGGAAATTGAACGTCGCGTCGTGCACGGTCATAGGCTTTTGCATCACTTCAATTCTATCGAGCATTTTCTTTCGGGAATTCGCCATGCCTGCGGTTGCGGCACGCGCCTTATTTTTATCGATATAATCTTGCATTTTCTTTATCTCAGCCTGCTGGCGAAGATAATCTTCTTCATACTGCTTTGCGTTCATATCGCGCTGAACTACAAACGTTGAATAATTGCCCGAGTACTTTTTAATACCGCCGTTTTCAATATTAATAATGAACTTGCAAACGCTATCTAAAAACGCCGTGTCGTGCGAGATGACCATAAACGTCTTTTTATACCCGTTGAGGTATTTTTTAAGCCATTCGATATGCTCAATATCTAAAAAGTTAGTAGGCTCGTCAAGGAGCATAACGTCAACCTCTTCTAAGAGAAGTTTTGAAAGCATTAATTTTGCCCTTTCTCCGCCGGAAAGCCTTGAAATTAAAGTGTCGTAGCCAAAATTATGAACTCCCAAACCTCCGGCAACCCTTTTAATCTTACTGTCAAGGTCGTAAAAGTCAGCGTTATCGAGAGTTTCTTGCATGCGCGAAGATTTATTCACAAGCTTGTCGAGTTCCTCAGCATCCTCAGTTTCGCCCATTTTAAGATAGATAGCCTCAAGCTTATCGTTTAACTCGTAAAGATAGTCGAACGCGTGGCGGAGATATTGCATAACCGTTTGGTTTCTATCAATATCGGCGTGCTGATCCAAATATCCCCAGCGCGCTGAGGGCTGGCGTAAAACCTCGCCGTCGTCCTGCGATAATTTGCCGGCAATAATGTTTATAAAGGTCGTTTTGCCTGCGCCGTTAAGTCCAACAATTCCCAAGTGCTCCCCGTTGTTTATTTGGAGGGATGCGTTTTGGAATAAATACCTATCGTCATAGCGGTGCGTTAAGTTTCTAATCTCGAGTATGCTCATAGCGTTAATGTTACTATATTTCAAAAATTTAGTCAAATGATTTGAAAATAGTAAAAAATGTGATATACTTATCCTATGAACAAGTTTAAGTACAATTTTTCCAAGTTATTTTATATAGTTGCAGGCGTTGGCTCGCTCATCGCTATTGCGTGCATAATTTTAAACGCTTTAAGGTATTCCTCTTACGTGCAAAAGGGTATAGAACTCAATTTTTACAACTACTTATCCTTAGGCTTTGCGATAGTGTTGTCACTCGCGTTTATAGTAATTATCATTTGCGCGCTCATAAGCTCAAAATACACCGTTTACGAAGATAAGGTCGTTTTAAGATGGGGCATTATCAAAAACACGGTAAAGCTTTCAGAGGTTAAAGAGATAAAGTTCGCAACCGATAACGGCAAGCTCTACTTTATCTTTGAGGACGAAAGCTATTTCACTATAGTTATAAACCCCAGCCTTTACGAAAAGTTTGTTGACGAGGTTAAGGCTAAAAACTCCAAAATAACTTACGTTCAAGGAACGCTTGAATAAAAAACTGCTCAGCCGAGCAGTTTTTTAATGCAAACGTATTGACAATCATATATTATTATGATATCATTGTGATATCAAGTAATGGAGGATATATTATGAAAGAAAAAGTAATAGGCAAAAAAATAGGTATGCCTGTATTAATTTTAATGATTGCCGTTATGATAGGCTCGCTTTACGTTGCGATAAGAGGTGCGATAATCGTTGATAACGAGGGTAGCCCTGCAATTTTCTTGCTTGGAATTTTAGCGTTTGGTTTAAGCTTTTTTATAATTCCTGGTCTTAAGGTGTTAAAGCCTCAAGAGGCGCTCGTTTTAACCTTATTCGGCAAATATTACGGAACTTTAAAGGGAGAGGGCTTTTACTTTGTAAACCCTTTCTGCCAGTCGTTTAACCCCGCGGCTCAAACTAAGCTCAATCAGAGTGGTGACGTAAATACTACGCCTTCCGTGCTTTCCTCGGTTGCAACCTCTTTAACCTCTTCTGGCACTAAAGAAGTTGCGCTTTCTAAGCAAAACAAAATAAGCTTAAAGGTTATGACGCTTAATAACAGCCGTCAAAAAATCAACGATTGCTTAGGCAACCCCGTTGAAATCGGCATTGCGGTTATGTGGAAGATGGTAGATACCGCAAAAGCGGTATTTAACGTAGATAACTACAAGGAATATTTATCTCTTCAATGTGATAGCGCAGTTCGCCAAATAGTAAAAATTTATCCCTACGACGTAGCGCCCGGTATCGATACGACGGGTGACGGTCAAGCCGATGAGGGCAGTCTTCGCGGTTCGAGTGAAGAGGTTGCTGAGAGAATTAGAAAGGAAATTCAGTCGAGAGTTGAAAACGCCGGCATTGAAATCGTTGAGGCGAGAATAACCTACCTTGCTTACGCGCCTGAAATTGCTGCCGTAATGCTCCAACGCCAGCAAGCATCTGCAATAATCGATGCGAGAAAGATGATTGTTGACGGTGCTGTCGGCATGGTTGAGCTTGCGCTCGAGCGCCTTGAAAAAACTCAAATGGTTAAGCTTGACGACGAGAGGAAAGCGCAAATGGTATCCAACCTTCTCGTAGTACTTTGTGGTAATCACGATGCTCAGCCCGTAGTAAACTCAGGTAGCATATACTAATATGGAAAGCAAGGAAAAAAAGCAAATACCCTTGCGTGTTTCCAAGGAGCTGTTTGTGGAACTTCAGCGTTGGGCTGACGATGAGTTTCGATCAATCAACGGGCAAATTGAGTATCTCCTAACCGAGTGCGTCAAGGAAAGAAGAAATCCTAAAAATTTTGAAAATCAAGAAGACTAATTAAGATTAAGCGCGCCAAGTTTGGCGCGCTTAATCTTCGTTTAAAGGTGTTGCATAATGCTAACAATTATGTTAAAATAAGGGTGCAATTTATTTTAAGAAGGTGAAATAATGAAAACTAAAATTACCGTACTCGGTATGTCGTGCTCGGCGTGTTCGAGCGCGGTGGAAAGGGCAGTTTCAAAGGTTTCAGGCGTTATAAGTGCAACGGTAAACCTAACGCAAAAACTGCTTGTTGTAGAGGGCGAGTTTGATTATAACGAAATAGTAAAAGCCGTTAAAAAGGCGGGCTTTAAGGCGGTTAAATACAAAAGTGGCGAAGAAAGCACGGAAAAAAGCGAGGTAAAAACGAGGCTTATTCCGTCAGTAATTCTACTCGTTGTTTTAATGTATTTTTCAATGGGGCACATGATAAATCTCCCAACGTTTTCCTTTTTAAAAGGCGAGGGCGGAGCTATATATTTTGTTAGCCTCCAGCTAATTTTAGCGCTTGCTGTAATAGTGCTTAATCGAAAGTTTTTTATAAAAGGTTTTTTAGCTGTAATTCACAAAGCACCTAATATGGATACTTTGGTGGCTCTTGGCTCTGGCGCAAGCTTTTTATTCGGCGTATACGCGCTCGTTATGATAATAGTTGGCAAAATCTCAGGAGATAGCGCGCTCGTTCAAACATATCTTAAAAACCTATATTTCGAGTCTTCCGCAATGATTTTAACACTCGTTACGGTGGGTAAAATTTTGGAAGAACGCTCCAAGAAAAAGACTGAAAGCGCCGTTGAGCAGTTAAAGCGCTTAGCGCCTAAAACAGCGGTTATATTAGTTGACGGCAAGGAAGTTTCAGTTGACGTTAGCAACGTTTCCGTCGGCGATATTATGGTTATCAAAGAGGGTCAAAGCACGGCTTGTGACGGCGTTGTAATCGAGGGCTCTGGCGATATGAGTGAATCGGCGCTGACTGGTGAGAGTATGCCCGTGTTTAAAACGGTGGGCGACAGCGTAAAGGCAGCAACGGTACTCGAAAGCGGTTATATCTTAGCAAAGGTGACCGCTTGCGGTGAAGATACGGTATTTTCAAAGATTATCGAATACGTTCTTTCCGCGGAGGCAACGAAAGCTCCCGTTCAGCGCTTGGCTGATAAAATAAGTGGAATTTTCGTTCCTACGGTAACGCTTATTGCAATAATTACGCTTGCCGTGTGGCTGATTATCGGAAAGCCTTTCGACTTTGCTTTTTCGAGGGCGATATCCGTTCTCGTAATATCTTGTCCGTGTGCTTTGGGCTTGGCGACTCCCGTTGCAATCTCCGTTGCTACGGGTAAAATGGCAACTTACGGCGTTTTGGTGAAAAATGCCGAGGTTTTGGAAAGGATAGGCTTAACAAGCGTTCTCGTTACCGATAAAACGGGCACGGTAACTCTTGGCAAAATTCACGTTGGTGGCGTTTACGGTCTTAGTGAAAACGAAATAAAGGAAGTAGCGTCGATTGAGAGTTTAAGTTCTCACCCCTTGGCAAAAGCTGTGGTTGAATACGCAGGTGGCGAGCTTTACGAGGTGAGCGATTACCTCTCGGTAACGGGCAAAGGCGTTAAAGGCGTTGTAAACGGCAATTCTTACGTTATAGGCAACCTTTCTTTCGTTGCCCTTTACAAAATGGGAGAGGAACTTAAAAACAAGGCTGAAATTTCGTTAAATGCAGGCAAAAGCGTATTATTTGTCAGCAAAAATGCAGAAGTAATAGGCTTTATTGAGGTTTACGATAAAATTAAACCCACCTCCAAGCAAGCTATAACAGAGTTTAAAGAACTTGGCATTCACACCGTAATTTTATCGGGCGATGATGAAAAGGTTTCAAATAGAGTTAAATTAGAAGTGGGGGCTGACGAGGTTTACGGCGGAATACTTCCCGAGCAAAAAGCCGAGATTGTAAACGGTTATAAAAATAACGGAGTTGTAACTTTTATAGGTGACGGCGTTAACGATAGCCCCGCGCTCAGCGTTGCCGACGTTGGCGTTGCAATGTCCGACGGAACTGACATTGCCGTTTCTTCAAGTGACGTAATCTTGCTTTCAAACGACCTCTTATCCGCAGTAAAATCGATAAAAACGGGTAGAAAAGCAAGAAAAATAATCAAGCAAAATCTATTCTGGGCGTTCTTTTATAACGTTTTAGGTATTCCCTTGGCTGCCGGTGTTTTATACGGATTAGGAATACTTTTAAATCCTATGATTGCCTCGCTTGCAATGAGCTTGAGTAGTTTGTTCGTAACTTGCAATTCTTTAAGATTATTTAATCAATAAAAAAACGGAGCATTCGCTCCGTTTTTTACTTTTCCTTATAATATAATCTGCAATGGCAAAAGCCCTCAAACTCGGGGTCGGCAATTTGGTCTCTAAACTCCTTGCACATACAAACGTTATCGTCCGTTTTTTGTAAACGGCAGGGGCAATAACCGTCTTTCCTTTTAAGTCCGTCACGAATGGCGTTAACAATCTTTTCGTCGGGGTTAAAAATTATTTTCATATCGCGTTATCTCCTTGATTTATATTCAAAAATAGGTTACAATTTTACTATGAGCAAAATTTTAGTAAGTATTGAAAACTTAAACGATTTAAACTATTATAACGGCGAGTACGACGGAGTTTACGTAAAACTCACGCCCGAAGTTCCCGTCGATGATATTTTAACACTTATAGATAGTGGAAAGCAAGTGTTTTTTGATTTTTGTGCCCTCCCTGCAAATCATTGCTTGGGTTTTGCTAAAAACCTGGAAAAAGACGTTACGTTTGTCGTTGACGATTTTCAAAAAGCTATCTTTATAAAGACCGTTCGAAAGGACGCTGATATCCACGTTTTTTATAACGGATACGACGATATGCTCGTTCCCTTTCTTTCCTGCAACAAATTCAACATCACCATAAAGTACACTGCGCTCGCGCCTGAACGCATTCAAAAGTTTAACGATGCCGGGATAAAGGTAAACGCCTATATCGTAAACAGGCTTGATGAGGTTGGGGTTTTAAAATTTTGGAACTGCCCCTATATCACCATCGATAAAAATATCAAACCCTAAAGATTTTCGACAAAAAGTTTTTTAATATGACAGACTGTTGTCATATATAAAGCCATAAAATAGCATTACAAACGATAAAGGAGTGTAATGCTATGAGAAAATTATTTGATAAAATTTACAACTGGTTTTTTGAAGAGGTTAAGGTGCAAGAGCCTGAGCGCCCCGTATATATAAGCTGTTCAGACCTCTTTTTGAAAAGTGAAGACCATTTGCAATAAAACTTAAACGCTAAACGATGTTTGCCCTTGCGGGCAAGTGATGTTGTGCTTTCGGCACGGTGGCAAACGCACATCACTGCGAGCCTTTGCGAGCAATATCATTATGAGCGTAGCAAGTAACATCACTTTTGCGACAGCAAATACATCACTAATTATAACAAAACCTATAAAAACGCCCGACGGTTTTTTGCCGTCGGGCGTTGGTTTTTATATAACTACTACGGGGTTAAAGATATTTAAGAAAAGATTGTTTAAGGGGTTTATGGGGTGAATTAGTTTTAAAATTTCGCTAGCTCTTATAACCTCATCACCATACGTAAACTTTCCGCTTGCGCCGAGCGCGTAAAAGAGTGCCATAATCACGAGCACGAGCCCTGCTGAAAATGCAAGGTTAACTATCGTTCCAAGCACTTTATCTAAAACCCCGAAGAAAGCGAGGTTGTTAAGCTTGTAGATAAGTTTTGAAAGTAGCTTTCTCAAAATATTTAAAACGATATAGCACAGCACGAACGATATTAGGACAAAGAACGCAAAGGAAATCCAGTAGCACACCAAATCTATAATGGTTTGCCCGCCTGAAATTTTGGAATCGCCAAACAACTTTGCAAGCACGCCTTGCCCCTTTGCAACCCAGCCTATCTTAACGAAGATAAATTGAGCTGAAAGGTAGGCTAATACGCCTGCGCCTGCAACGCACACGATTACCAAAATAACGTTTACCGTTGATTTTGTAAACCCTGCTATAAGTCCGTAAATGGTAAGGCCAAGTACGAAGATTATTGCAATCAAGTCAACTAACAAATACATAAAACCCTCTTAAAAATTAAGGTTAAGATTTTTTAAAACTGTCCTTCATAGTAACGATTTGAGAAAGCACGAGCTTATCGCCCTTTACCGTCTTTTTATAATAGCCTTTTCTAAGTAACTGGAAGGGAGTGCCCTCGTTAACGGTTGCGATATAAGGCTCTGCTTTACCTTTTAGTATATGAACGCTGTCGTAATTCATACGCTCGTTAAAGTCTTGCCCTGCAAACTCCGCGTCCTTTAAAAGATAATCGTAATTTCTAATCTCAACGTCAACGGCATCGCTGGCGTTTACCCAGTGGATAGTGCCTTTGCACTTAATTCCGCTAGTATCGTCACCCGAACGGCTTTCGGGGATATACGAACAAAGAACTTCCGTAACGTTGCCGTCATCGTCCAAAACAACGTCGTCACACTTAATAATGTAAGCGTTTTTAAGGCGAACGTACCCGTCCTTTTTAAGCCTGAAATACTTGGGTGGGGGATTTAACGAAAAATCATCTTGCTCGATATAGATAGTCTTGGAAAATTTTACCTTTCTCGTAACCTTTTGCTCGGCGTTGGGGTTGATATCAAAATCGGTATCTTCCTCGCCCTCGTAGTTGGTAATCGTTACCTTTAAAGGATTTTCAACCGCCATAGCTCTTTCGGCGTTAAAATTTAAGTAATCTCTTATAAAGTGTTCAAAGTAAGAAACTTCTATTTCGCTGTTTGCCTTAGCGATACCTATTTCCTCGCAGAAATTCTTAAGCGCCTCAGCGGGAACACCGCGGTTGCGAAGACCGGTAAGGGTTGGCATACGCGGATCGTCCCACCCCTCGACAGCCCCGTCCTCAACAAGCTTTTTAAGATAGCGCTTGCTCATAACGGTGTTGGTGATGTTGAGCCTTGCAAACTCGATTTGCCTTGGCTTGTGCGGAACTTGAGTATTTTCTACCACCCAGTTATACAAGGGGCGGTGATCTTCAAATTCCAAGGTGCAAAGAGAGTGGGTTACTCCCTGCATACTGTCACACAAAGGGTGAGCGTAGTCGTACATAGGATAGATGCACCACTTATCGCCGGTTCTGTGGTGAGTTGCGCGTAAAACTCTGTAAATAACGGGGTCGCGGAGGTTGATGTTAGGCGACGCCATGTTAATCTTAGCGCGTAAAACCTTTTCACCATCGGCGTAAACGCCGTTTTTCATCTCATCAAAGAGCTTTAAGTTCTCCTCAATGCTCCTGTTTCTATAAGGGCTTTCAACACCCGGCTCGGTGAGAGTACCGCGCGTATTTTTAATCTCCTCGGCGGAAAGGTCGCAAACGTAAGCCTTTCCGTCCTTTATAAGCTTAACGGCGAGATTGTAAATCTCATCGAAAAAGTCTGATGCGTAATGCATTTCAAACCAGTCGAACCCCAGCCACTTAATATCCTCTTTGATAGCGTTAACGTACTCGGTTTTTTCTTTAGACGGGTTAGTATCGTCAAAGAAGAGGTTGCAAACGCCGTTGTATTTTTTTGCCGTGCCAAAGTTTAAGCAAAGGCTCTTTGCGTGGCCTATGTGGAGGTAGCCGTTGGGCTCGGGTGGGAAACGGGTGTGAACGGTGTTTACAACACCGCGATCAAGCTCGTCGTTAATAATTTCTTCAATAAAGTTTTTGCTTTCAATAACGTTTTCCATAAAGTTCCCTATTAAAGTCAATACGTGCGGACTTCGATAAAATAGTATATACAATGTTATTGTAACACAAATCTTTTCAAATATCAATAATTTAAAAGGATATAATATATCATTTTAAGGTGTGTTTTGTTTGACAACTACTTGCAATTTTAGTAAAATAATATAAAAAATAAAACGTAGAGGTGTAATCGTGGATAAAAGAGCGGTAACAATGGAAAAACTCGTAACGCTTTGCAAAACGAGAGGTTATATTTTCCCCGGTAGTGAAATTTATGGAGGCTTGGCAAATACTTGGGACTACGGCCCGTTAGGCGTTGAACTTAAAAACAACGTTAAAAAGGCTTGGTGGCAAAGATTTGTTCAGGAAAACAAGTACAACGTTGGGTTAGACGCTGCAATACTTATGAACCCTCAAACTTGGGTTGCATCCGGTCACTTAGCAGGCTTTTCCGATCCTTTGATGGACTGTAAGGAATGCCACGAGAGATTTAGAGCGGATAAACTTATCGAGGACTGGGTTAAGGAAAATAATTACGAGCTCGAGAAGGGTATCGACGCGTTCTCTCACGAGGAGATGAAACAGTTCGTTGAAGACCATAATATCCCTTGCCCCTCTTGCGGTAAGCACAACTTTACTGATATTAGGCAGTTCAACTTAATGTTTAAGACCTTCCAAGGCGTAACTGAAGATAGTAAAAACACGGTATATCTCCGTCCTGAAACGGCGCAGGGTATATTTACCAACTTTGTAAACGTTCAGCGTTCCGCAAGAAGAAAAGTTCCGTTCGGTATCGCTCAGATAGGTAAATCGTTCAGAAACGAAATCACCCCTGGTAACTTTATCTTTAGAGTAAGAGAGTTCGAGCAAATGGAGCTTGAGTTCTTCTGCAAGCCCGGCACCGACCTTGAGTGGTTTAACTACTGGCGTTCGTTCTGCCGTCAATGGCTTTTAGATATCGGCTTAAAGGAAGAGCACTTAAGACTTCGCGACCACTCGCCTGAAGAGCTTTGTTTCTATTCCAAAGCAACTACTGACTTTGAGTATTTATTCCCGTTCGGTTGGGGTGAACTCTGGGGCGTTGCTGATAGAACCGACTATGACTTAACTCAACATCAAAACGTTTCCAAGAAAGACCTTTCGTACTTTGATGCGGAAACTAACGAGAGATATATCCCCTACGTAGTAGAGCCCTCGCTCGGCGTTGAGAGATGCGTGCTTGCAGTTCTCTCCGGTGCGTACGATGAGGAAGAGGTTGGAGAAAACGACGTTAGAACGGTTATGCGTTTACACCCCGCTCTCGCTCCTTTCAAGGCTGCCGTTCTTCCCCTTAGCAAAAAGCTTGGCGAAAAGGCTATGGAGGTTTACGACGAGCTTTCCAAGTACTTTATGGTTGATTACGACGAGGCTGGTTCAATCGGCAAGAGATATCGCCGTGAAGACGAAATCGGTACTCCTTTCTGCATCACTTACGACTTTGATAGCGTTGAAGATAACTGCGTTACCGTTCGTGACCGCGATACTATGGAACAAGTTAGACTTCCCATTAGCGAGCTCAAAGCGTATATCGAGGCAAAAATCAGATTATAATCAAAAGCAAGGCAACCGCCTTGCTTTTTTTTTAGTTGTTTGGTAAAATTAATCTATGAGCTTTGAAATAGATAAAAACTCAATATTAAACCTTTTAAAATCCCCCTTAAATATAGAGGTTGTAGACGAGGTGACCTCTACTAACGACTATATAAAGGGCAGGGATTTGTTTTCCGTTATTGCAAAACAACAGTCAAATGGAAGGGGAACGAACAACCGCTCTTTTTATTCTCAAAAGGGCGGTATTTACTTAAGCGTAAAACTCCCTATAGAACTTGAGGGGGACGATTTTTTGCTCTTAACCCCGTTCGTTGCCGTCATAACCGCTCGTGCAATAGATAAAGTTGTCGGCGTTAACACACAAATTAAGTGGGTGAACGACATATACTTAAACGGCAAAAAACTCGGCGGAATACTGTGCGAAAACGTACTAAAGGGGAGAGTTTCCGAGGTTGTTATCGGGATAGGCGTAAACGTTGAAAAACAAGCCTTTCCTTCGTTTAATCTAAACGCCCCTATATCCCTTGAGGAAGTGGTTGAAAATATAGATAAAAACCGCCTTATAGCCGAGCTTTTAAACGGTTTTATAGGTTTTGAGGGCGAGTTTAAATCGCGCGGTTTTTTGAGTGAATACAACGATAGGTTTTATCTTAAAAACAAGGTGGTTTCGCTATCTCAAAACGGGCAAACTTTCGTTGGCGAGGCAGTTGGAATTAACGAAAGGGCAAGCCTTATTTTAAAGGTTGGAAGTGATGTGAAATCTTTCGTTCACGGCGACGTTATTATAAATTTGTAAAAATGCTTGACAAGTGTATTTGATGGCATTATAATGGCATTATAATTGAGGCACAGTTATATATACTGTGTACGTGTAATATACGCGCGCTTTGCGCTATATAATAAATCAAAATCAAAATTTGTTTTTAAGGAGACAAACTATGAAAAGATTAAGTTTACTCGTTGCGATTTTACTCATTGCAACAATCGGTGGCGTTTACGCAGCTTGGGTTTACCCCGGTGAAGAAAACAACGCGTCTGGCGAGTTCTCGAGAACTATTTCGCTTGACGGTTATGAAGATAGCGGTAACGTAGGTCATTACGAACTCAACTCTAACTTAAGCGAGTTAAAGATGGTTCCCACTCATCAAGACCTTACTGACCTCAACAACTCTAACTACATTGTTAAGCTTGAGGCAACTTACGTTTCCGGTAGCGAGTTGAGCGTTGGTCTTAACTTTAAGCCCGTTACTATTGCAAGTGAAACCGTAAAGGACGAAGCTGTTAAAACTTACGTTTACTTTAAGTTTGCTCGTGAAATTAAGTATACTGATAGTACTACGAGTCAGTTGGTTGACGTATTTGACCTTACCTATGATGCAACCAACTACATCACTATTCACCCTGCAGGAACTACCGGTGTTACTACTGATGATAGGAACTATATTTGGACTGATAACGGCGATGGTACGTTTAGCGTAGATTTCAGCGAGCTCGATACTATTGCTGAACTCGTTGCAATGAACGGTACTTTCAACTTGAGTTCTATCGAAAAATATACTGACTTCCAGTCTACCGTTGGTACTACTTGCGGTATCGTTATGCACGTAAGCACTATTGCTCCTACCGCAGCATAATTAAATAAAAACTAAAAATACTACTAATATGATATCCCACGCGCGATTTAGTGCGTGGGATAAACCTTTTGCGCGCGTACGCGCTACGCATACGCGCTAAGGAACGTAATGGAACAGTTTGCAGTATACAAGTTCTTCCTAAGTTTAATAGTATTCGTGGTGTTAACCGTTATATTCACGGCGTTTGTCGTTTACGTTATAAAGGTTAGCAGAAGAATTATTAAATCGGGAATGGACGATGAAAAGATTAAAATAGAATACGAGAAGAAAATAGCTCGTAAAAGTTCTATTATATGCACGATTTTTGAAAAGCTCGTGCTAATCCTTTGTTGTGCATTCGTTTTAATTGCGTTCGCGTTTGCCGTTTACGTTACCGTTAGGGAAGATAAAGTGGTAACCGATATTCCCACACTCAAGGTGGTTCAGAGTGACTCGATGTCCTTTGTAAACGAGAAGAATAGATACGTCAAAGCTGAAAACGTAAAAGAAAACATTGACGTGTTTGACCTCGTTGTTATAGATAGACTGCCCAAGGAAGAAGACTTAAAGGTTAACGATATCGTTTTATACGAAACAAACGGCATATACGTTATTCATAGAATAGTAGCAATCGAAGAGGTAAACGAAAAACATCCTGAGGGAAGGCATTTCTTGTTGCACGGCGATGCTAACGAGGTGGCGGACAGATTCCCCGTAACCTACAAGCAAATGCGCGGTGTTTACAATGGTGCTCGCGTTCCTTTCGTTGGAAGTTTCGTAATGTTTATGCAGTCGCCTGCAGGCTGGCTATGCGCTCTTTTAGTGCTCTTTGCAATAATCGCACTTCCGATTGCCGAGAAAAAGACCGAAAGGGAAAAATATGCAAGGCTCGTTGCTATGGGTATTATAACCGAGGCGGAGGAAAGTTCCGAGGCTGTTAAGCCCGAGCCTCAAGTTGCAACCGAGCAACAAGGTAGTGCCGAGGCTGTTAAGCTTGAGCAAAAAGAAGAAAAAGCTGAAAAGGGCGAGATTATCCCCCTTTCTCACGGCGAGCACGAAGAAACGGCTGTTACGCTTGACGAGGTTGAGATTAGTAACGCCCACTCGATAGGCGCGCTGTTTGCTATGTTTAACGCGCCCAAATCGTTCAAGGAAAAGCTTTCCTTAGCGGGCGAGGAATTAAACGCAGAGTACAATGAAATCGTTTCTACCCTTTGCCGTATCGAGAGAGTTCGCGCTATTCGTGGTTTTAAGGGCGAAACGTATAGGTGTGGAAATAAAGGCGTTTGCAAACTTACCATTCGCGGAAAAACTTTAAACGTTTATTTGGCGCTTGAGCCAAACGAGTTTAAAGATACCAAGTATATCTATGAAGACGTTTCCGACAAAAAGGATTATGCAAATTATCCCATGCGCGTTAAAATCACATCAAATCGCCAAGTTAGATGGGCAAGAGAGCTTATTTTATTGCTTTGCGAAAAGAATGGTTTTAAGGTTGCAAAAGAGCCGATAACGAATATTTCAGACTTGTTTTCAACCTTTAAAAAGTCAAAGTCGTTTACCTACAAATTAAGAACGGCAAATGACGTTTTAAAGGGTAGATACAAAGATATAACCTCGTTTATCAAATCGATTGATAGAGTTAGGGTTATTCGCGGATTTAAAGGCGAAACTTATAAGAGGGGAAACCTTTGCGTTTGCAAGCTTGCAATTCGCGGGAAAACGCTCAATGCGTATATCGGGCTTGACCCCAAAAAGTTTGAAAACACCAAATATAAGTATATAGACGTATCTTCGAGCAAGGCGTACGCCAACTATCCCATGAGGGTAAAGGTTACCTCGGACCGTCAAGTTAGATGGGCTAAAGAGTTAATCTCGGCGTGCATTAACGGAGGTGAGTTATGAAAAGTATAAGGCATCTTTTCGTGCTTGCTATCGCCGTTATGCTGATAGCTGTTGTCGGAGGCGCGTTCGCAACGTTCGTCTATCCCGTAAAACCTCCTGAAGATATAGATGGCGAGGTCAACGTATCGCTCGGAATGTTCGAGTATTACGAGGGTACGGGCGATATGAACATGGCAGAGGAAATAGTGGCTGATAGGTTCGTTAAAGAAATGACCACAATGCTCACTAATGCTAACAATACGAGGCTTGACGAGGTTATCGAGGCAAGAAAGAGTAGCGGTAGTTTTTGGCTACAACCAAAAGAATTTGCAGCAGACGACCCTGCCGGAGAAAGCCGTGAACTTCGTGAAATTTTAGGGCTTGAAGAATATCCGGAACTCACCGTTATTATAAAATTCGTTAGCGGTAGCCCCGGCTATGAATTATTCACTACGAGGGTTGACGTTGACGCTAAAGATGAAAACGGCAACTACATTATTCCCGAAGAAGAGTTTTCTAACGAAACGACCTTTATTTATCCCGTTAATAGAACGACCTTTAAGTCTGACGGGAAAGGCGGATACGTTGTAGATAAGGTTACCGTTGGTTATTCAAGAGCGATATACTACTACGAAACGGCAACTACTCAAAACACCACGAGAACTTACGACGTTTCTACCTGGGCTGAGGGTAATTCCACGTCAACAGCAGTACCTATGGAGACGGAAATTATCGGCGAGGAGATAACCGTTCAAAACATCGATAAGCAGAAAGAGGCGTATTTTGGGTTTAGCGTAGGTGGTTGGGGTGGTGCATCAACGGGTAAATACAAGTTCACAACCTCCGTTCAAGGTCTTACCGCAACGATACTTAACAGTAGTGGAAGGAACGTTACTAACAGCAATTTATCAAATGGTAATTATTATCTCAAGCTCAGCTACTCAACCGAGGGTGAGCCGGAAGATTTCAAATTCACGTTCTCAACATAAAAAAATTCCGTGGATATTCCACGGAATTTTAAATTGCTATTTAGTTTTCTCTTTTCTTGCCGTAGGCAAATACCGCTAAAGTGTCAGGTCCGCTGTGAATTGCAATTACGGGGTCGATATAGTTAAATATAAACTCCTTTACCTTTACCTTAGAGGAAATGAGTTTAGCGAGGAGCTCGGCGTCTTCTATGCAGTCTCCGTGACCTATAAACACCGTTTGCTCTTCGGGGTTTATAACCGTTGATACAAAATCATCAGCTATCGCCATTACGGAGCGCTTTCTGCCGATTACTTTACGGCTTGCAACGAGCTTTCCTTGGTGATTAACGTGCATTACGGGCTTGATGTCAACTACCGTGCCAACTGCCATGCTAAGCTTGCTAATTCGCCCTCCCTTTGCAAGATAGGTGAGCGTTTTAACGGTAAAGAGGCTGTTTGCATTTAAGCAAACGCTTTGAAGATGGTCGTAAACCTCTTTGATAGACTTTCCTTCTTCCTTTTTAACGCAGGCGGTATAAGCAAGTAATCCTTCGCCAAGGCTGGCGTTCAAACTATCCACAACGTAAACTTTGTTGTTTGGGAATTTCTTTTCAAGCTCAGCGCTTACCTTTCGAGCATTTTCTACGGTAACTGAAAGCCCGGAAGATAGCCCTATATAAATAACGTCGTTGCCTTTTTCAAGTTCGGGGGTAAAATAATCTAAAAAGGTTTGTTCGTTAATGCAAGCGGTACTCATATCCGCTTTTGCCCTTAATCTTTCGTAAAAATCTTTTAAGAACTTTTCATCGTCACAGCGAATTTCCGTTTCCTCTCCGTCGATAATACAGGTGAGGGGGATAATATTTATATCGTAGTTATCGGTAACGACTTTTGGTAATCCGGACGAAGAGTCGGTGAAAATTGTATAACTCATAAATATCTCCTAAAATATAAAAGGCTAAAAACTTAAATTAAGTTTTTGTAGCATTTGTAGCTATTAAGATTATACAACGCCGAGATAAAAACATTTCTCCACCGTGCCCGTTTTTAATTATACTCTTTAAAGCTCGTTCAGTAGAGTTTGAAAAAACAACTCTACTGTGAGTAGAGATCAATAAAATTTGTGATAAAAACTAAAATTTTGAACACGAAAAAAGGCTACCTATTAAGGTAACCTTTTTTAATTGCAAATAACGATTACAAATCGTCTGCGTCCTGAACGGGCTTTTCGCCGTCCTCGCACGTGCCGGTATAACTACCTAAAGCATCAAAGTGCGAAATGAACTTTTTCTTTCTTTTTCTCATTATTTACAATCTTGAGTTGACTTCGCCTTAGACTTAGTAGAATTCTTAGTAGATTCCGTAGCCTTGCTTGAAGTCTTGGAGTTTCTAGAATTTTTAACGTTCTTCATACCATACCTCCCGAAAATAAGTGTTTGCAGGTTTGAGTTTTTTATACGGCAAATTTAAAAAAATCGTTCTAATTTAAAAATGGCGGGAGTATCATATAGCAAACGAAAAAGGAGATTTTTTATGAGCGAGTTAGAATACGTAAAAATGCTTGAAGTTCCCGTGAACTCCAGCGAGGTTATTTTTAAACAGTCAAAAGGAAAGAAGAAAGACGTTAAAAAGCGCGTTATCGAAAAGGTGAACGGTGAGGGTGAAAAAGACCAAACGTCAGAGAAAGCTAAAAAGGGCTTGAGGCTTTCGTTTAAGAAAAAACCCAAGAAAGAAAAGTCCAAAAAAGAAGAAGGCTCGGTTGAGATTAAAAACGGTGGCTTTGATATCGTTTCAATGCAGGTTGTAACGATATTCGTACTTATCGTAGGAATAATTCTCACTAACATTTTCTTTGAAAACAGCGGTATGAATAGGCTTATGCGTTCCGCTCTTTCTGATGAGAGTACGGCTATAGAAAAGCAATACTCAGAGTTTACCGCGCTTTCCCCCTCTAAAAGCAGTAGCGTATCTCTTGTGGACGGCGTTATGACCGTTGAGAGCGGTAGCGTTTATTCCCCTTGTGACGGCGTTGTTGAAAGCGTTGTAAGTTCCGATAGCGGTTACGTTGTTACCGTTTGCCATAGCGACAGCTTTTTAAGTGTTATAAGCGGGCTTGAAAGCGTTTACGTAAGCGCAGGCGATACTGTATATCCGAGTATTCCCGTAGGATATAGCGAGGGGCAGTCAAACGTAAGTATGTTTAGTGACGACGCAATCTTAACCTCTTATATCATTACTGACGAGCGTATCGAGTGGCTAAGCTAAAATTTAAACTGCATCCGCTGTTTATATTGTTTGGAATATACTTTGCCTTTACGGGCAAAGTATTTTCTTTTATCGTATACACGCTGACTGCAGTTATACACGAGCTTGGGCATTATTACGCCTCTGAAAAGCACGGTTACGCGCTTAATAAAATAGTTCTTATGCCGTACGGAGCACTCATCGTTGGAAACGCCGACGGATTGAGGTATAAAGACGAGTGCAAAATTGCCTTGGCAGGCCCGCTTTTAAACGGCGTTATATCGGTGTTTTTCGTAGCGCTTTGGTGGCTGTTTCCCGTAACGTATCCCTTTACCGAAGAAATAGTTATTGCAAACGCATCGTTAGCGCTTATAAATTTACTGCCGTGTTATCCGTTAGACGGCGGTAGGTTTTTGCTTGCCACGCTATCGTTAAAGCTTGATAGGCGGAGGGCAAGAAAAATCGTTAGGGCGCTCGGCGTTATTCTATCGTTTGTACTCCTTGCGCTATTTATCTATTCCATTTTTACAAGCGTTAATTATACAATTTTATTCTTTGCTCTATTTACGCTCGTTGGTGCACTCTTTAATGGTAGAGACGGCGAGTACGTTAAAATATTTGAAAGTTTTACTTTCAAGCCGATTACAAGTCCTTTAGAAGTCAAAGAAATAGCGGTTGGCGAGGGCTCTTTAGTAAAGTCTATTTATCCTTTAATTACGAGCGATTATTACTACGAACTTAAAATTTTGTCACAGGGTAAAGTAGTTTTATTAAGTGGAGAAAAATTATATAAATTTTTAGCCTCTCAAAGTGGATACGATACATTTTATTCGGCATTAAAAAAGTTCACGGAAAATCCGTGAACTTTTTCTTTTTTAATTAATCGCCGTTTACCGTAACGCTTGCGAGGTGGAATTTAATATAACCTAAAGTTCCAAAGCGAGTGTACGTTTCAACGAGCCTGTGCCTGTGAGTATTCCTATCTTGAGCGTAGTAGCAATCTATGGGGTTACCCGAGAAAGTATCGTCAATAGTGATTTGAACGTGAGCACAGGAAACGTTTGCTGAATTTTCAGTAGGCTCAACGCCGTTTAGGGTGTAGTTTGCAAGGTTCTTAACGTCAAGATTTCCGTTATCGAGATACGCGTATAACTGCATATCGAAGAGCTTATTACTAAGAACGTCAACCGTTTTAAACTCTCTGCCAAAATCGTCGTCTATATTAAAAAGCCTGGGAATTAAGAGGATAATATCGTTGTCGATATAAGCTTTCTTGTTGTACTTTTTAAAGGTGAAAGTCTGATTGTTTGGAGCTTTGCCCTCGTAGTCACTTTCCTTAAACACCGCGGTTGCGGTAGAACCGTCGTAATTTAAAACGTAGTTGTACTTGTAGTTTGAAAACGAGCTTGCGTAAATCTTTTCACTCCTAACGGGAGTAAGATTGCTTTTGAACTCGGTTACGGTAGTAAACGTTTCAACGCACGTCTTGTAATCGGGATTTCCGTCCTCATCCTCGTCCTTTGCGCTTGGTTCAATATACTTAAAGGTGAGGTTAAATTCCGTTTCGTAAACGTAGTATTGCCCGTTATCTGTAAAAGTTGTAAGCTTGGTCGTGTACGTTCCGTTTTGAACGTCAAGCGAATAACCGTCCGCCTTTAACTCGGTGCTGTTGTTTGGCGTTGTGTGAACGAAGGAAACGTCGTAAACGCATTCCTCAGTCCAGCCGGGCTTGAATGCCGACGGGTCTTTAAACCAAAGATAGCCGTCCGTCGATAAGTTCGTTGAGGAACACGCCGTCATTGAAAACGCGCAAACCGCAAGAACTAATAATAAAGTTAATTTTTTAAAAATCTTCATAGTAATCTCCAAATACTATTTCATTATATCACACAATTTAAAAAATGCAAAAGAAAGTTGCAAAAAATATCTTTAAAAGTCGGTGAAAATATGGTAAAATACCATTGATGAATATTTATCTTGCAGATACCACGGCAAAAACCGTATCAACGACGGCTGAGGTAGTTAAAAATTTAATAGAAAAGGGTAAAAAATGCATCGTCTTTGCGGAGGATAAGATAACGCTATCGTTAGAGCTTGAAATAGCCTCCCGTTTAGGCGGTGGCTTTTTTAACGCCGAGGTAACTACTTTTAAAAGGTATCTTTTCTCTAAAAACGCAAGCGCCAAGGTTTTATCTAAGGAAAGCTCGGTAATGCTCGTTAGGAAAATCGTTTCCGATTTAAAAAAGCAATTCAACTGCTTTAAAAACGCGGTAAACTCCCCAAACATTGCCCTTGTTTTATACGAGCTCATTTCTCAGCTTGCCAGCGCCAAGGTAAAGCCCTCGGATCTTAAAAAGTTATTGAGCAGTGACGATACTTTAACGCCTGCACTCAAAAGTAAGATAAAGGACGTTGTGTGCGTTTACGAAGAATACGGCAATCGCGTAACGGAGGCAGGCGTGTTCGATAGTAACGATTATCTCTCGCTAATGCCCGAAATTTGCGCTCGTGACGAGAATATATTGCAAAGCGAAGTGGTAGTTGCAGGTTTTCAATCGGTCACCAAACAGCGTTACGACGTTTTTGAGGCGTTAAACGGCTTGGCAAAGAGCTTTCACGCAATAGTTCCGTTTGACAAGAACAGCGAATTGTATACGGGTGAAACGTATTATAAGCTTTTAAAGATAGATAAAAACGCAAACGTTGTCGACGTTTGCGGAAATTTACTTAATGAGGCTGAGTTTATTAAGCGCAACCTCTTTACCCCCGTTGGCGAGGACTTTTCGCCCATGGTTACCGATAGGGTTAGTTTGTATCAGGCAAGCGACGTGTTCGACGAGGCTGAGTGGCTTGCAAAAGACCTTCTCTCCGAAGT
>JAFQEV010000017.1 GCA_017398825.1 Clostridia bacterium | reverse complement strand
GGGTAGTTATTGAAAAACCCGAGGATAAAAAGGGGGTTTCCTCCTTTCACGCACTTATGGTTTCAACTGCGTCAAGAGTGGGCACGGGCAACATTATCGGCGTTGCCAGCGCTATATGCTTGGGCGGATTTGGAAGTGTTTTTTGGATGTGGATAATCGCGCTCATCGGCGGTGCGTCCGCTTTCGTTGAAAGCACCCTCGCGCAAATATATAAAAAGAGGGGGAAAGATGGGTCGTACGGTGGGCCTGCATACTATATTGAGGCAACGCTCAAGTGCAGGTGGCTTGCAATTATTTTCTCGATTTTGCTAATTTTAACGTACGGCGTTGGGTTTAATATGCTTGCCTCTTATAACTTGCAGGCAACCTTTTCAAGCTACAACTTTTATAATGCTAAGGTTACGCCTTGGATTATCGGTGGCGTTATCTCCGTACTCGTTGCTATATGTTTATTTGGTGGCGGAAAGCGAATTATAAAGGTTACGAGTTTGATGGTTCCGTTTATGGGAATAGCTTACATACTCGTTGCAATCGTTGTAGTTTGTATGAATATCACCTCTCTTCCTGCCGTGTTTGCAAGGATATTTACCGAGGCGTTTGACTTTAAGTCGATATTCGGCGGTTTCACCGGTTCGTGCGTTATGTACGGAATTAAGAGGGGATTGTTTAGCAACGAGGCTGGTATAGGATCTGCGCCTAACGCGTCCGCCTCGGCTGACGTAAAGCACCCTGCAAAACAGGGCTTAGTTCAAATTTTATCGGTGTTTATCGATACTCTTCTTATTTGCTCGGCTACCGCGTTTATGTGTATGTGCTCGGGCGTTGAACCTATTGCTGATACTGATTATGCAGGTGCTCCGTTTATTCAAGACGTAATGCGCTCCACCTTAGGCGGTTTCGGTTCGATATTTATAACGGTTGCAATGATGTTATTTGCATTTACAACGCTAATAGGTAATTTATTCTACGTAAACCAGTCCATAAGCCACATTCTCAAAAAGCCTGCGGGCAAGAAGTTTAACTCCGTTTATTATATAATAGCATCGCTTTTAATACTTTTCGGCGCGGTTCTTTCCTCCGATTTACTCTGGGGCATTGCGGACGTTACTATGGGGCTTATGGCACTCATAAACATACCCGTTATCATTTATCTTGGGAAGTATGCTTTCCGCGCATTGAGCGATTATTACGTTCAGAAAAAACAGGGCAAAGACCCCGTGTTTAAGGCAAAGGATATCGGCGTAAAGGAACAAACTGACTACTGGAATTAAATTGAAAAGCTCCATAAAAAAGAACTCAGCCAGCGCTGAGTTCTTTTTAGTTGCAGTTTATTTAAAGAGGTGATAGTAATCTTGCATTTCCTTGTAGATACCGGTCTTTTCCCATTCGTCGATAAAGTTGCGAATGCAACGCTCAACCCCGTCTAAATCGGTTACGTTAGTCCATTCAAAATAGCAAATTTCGGTCGAGGTCTTGTCATAGGTAAAAAGAAATTTTTCATATCTCTTTTTAAATCTTTCTTTCGTTTGGTCAAGGGTACTACCAAAACTTAAGCCCTTAAACGTTGCGTACACGTATAAAGTCTTATTAAGCCTTGAATATCTAACTCTAAACGCCGTTTCAAATCCGTCTATTTTTGTTGAAAAATAGTAGGAGCAAAACTTTTTATCGAGTTCATAGGGCGGGTAAGTCACAAAGTTATCGCTAGTTCTTTCGCTTTTTTTAGGAATGCCGGACATTTGCCACTCAGGAACAGTTCTTTCAAGATACGCATAAACGTTTTTTGTTTTTATAGCTTTATTAAAAAAACACATAATATATCTCCTTATATAAAACAAATTGTTCTAAATTTAATGTAATTATATCACTAAACTTTCGCCATGTAAATATTTTTTAAAAAACCAAACCACAGCAATAACAAAAGGAGAAGGCAAAAACCTTCTCCTTTTATTGTGGCGGAGAGGACAGGATTTGAACCTGCGAGACCCGTTAAGGCCTACCCGCTTTCCAAGCGAGCACATTCGACCGCTCTGACACCTCTCCAAACTATTGAGCGTTACAATCTTGCAACGCTCAATCATTATATATGATATTTTAAAAAAAATCAACAAAATTTAACGGGTTTTGTAAATCTATTTCAAAAAGCCGTTTACTATTTGCTCTTCCGCCTCTTGTTCAGTAAGACCGAGCGTCATAAGCTTAATGAGCTGTTCGCCTGCTATCTTGCCGATTGCCGCCTCGTGAACGAGTGAGGCGTTAACGTCGTTAGCGTTAAGTCCGGGGAGGGCTAAAACCTTTGCTTTATCCATTACGATAGCGTCGCATTCAGTTCTTCCCGAGCACTCGCAGTTGCCGTTTACTACCGAGTAGAATTTTTGAACGGAATTATCCTTTGCAACAGCTCTCGATACAACGTGAACGTTTGAATTAGCGCCGTTTATATCCACGTTGAAATCAGTTTCGGCGTATTGTTCGCCGTGCGTCATAATCTTTTCGTGAATTATAAGGGTAGCGTTTTCTTTTAAGGTTGCAGTCGTCTTTCTAACGGTGGAATCAACACCCTTTATCTGAGCCGTTTCCATAGTCATAGAACCGCCCTCGTCAATCTCCACAACGGTGGTGGGGTTCATAGTCTTTTTGCCGTTTCCGTCACCGCTACCGTAGTGCTTTTCGTAATATAAAACCTTTGCGTTTTTGCCTACGTGGAAGGAGTGAATACCGTCGTGCGAACTGTCACCTGCGTCAACGGTGTGAATACCGCAACCTGCAACGATAATAACGTCCGCCCCGTCTTCGATATAAAAATCGTTGTAAACCAAGTCTTTTATACCGCTTTCGGTTATGATTACGGGGATATCAACCCTCTCTCTTTTCTCGCTCTTTTTGATTATAATATCAATCCCCGGCTTGTCAGTTTTCGTAACGATATCAATATTTGCAGTAACGTTTCTCGAGTGGAGAGAGCCGTTTGAGCGAATATTGTATGCGCCGGTGGGAATAGATTCAAGGTCGGCAACCTCTTTGAGTAGGTTTTTTTGAATAGAATCGAGTGCCATATCAATTCTCCTTTTCGGTAAGGGCGGAGCATGCGGAATTTGCTAAAATATCCGGGAGAACTTCTGCCTTTTTACCGTCAGACTTAATTTTACCGTTAGCAATAACGATAATGCGGTCTGCAATATTTAAAATTCTTTCTTGGTGCGAAATAATAAGGAGCGAACCTTGAGTTTTATCGGATAATCTTTCAAAAACTTTTATCAAACTGTTAAAGCTCCAAAGGTCAATGCCAGCCTCAGGCTCGTCAAATATAGTAAACTTAGCACCGCGCGCCATCGTTGCAGCAATCTCAATGCGTTTAAGTTCACCGCCTGATAAGCTTGCGTTAATCTCGCGATTAACGTATTCTCTCGCGCAAAGCCCAACTTCCGAAAGGTAAGAGCAAACCTCGGTAACGGTAAGCTTTTTACCGCTTGCAAGGCTAACGATATCCGATACCGTTATGCCCTTAAATCTAACGGGTTGCTGGAAAGCAAACGCCAAACCCTTGTGAGCGCGCTCGGTGATAGATAAATCGGTAATATCCTCACCGTCGAGATAAATTTTACCGCTCGTTGGCTTGATAATGCCCATTATAATTTTGGCAAGGGTAGACTTGCCTCCACCGTTAGGGCCTGTGAAAGCTATAAACTTTTCGTTAAGCGTTAACGAAACGTCGTTAATTATTTGTTTTTTACCGTCTTCATTCTCGGCGGTAAACGATATATTCTTAAGTTCTAACATAGCGATTTTATTTTAGATTATTATTATATTTTTGTCAATAAAATAAACTCGCAATTTATTGATTTGCAAACGTAATTGTGGTACAATTAACCTAAAGATTACATAAGGGGTGCAATATGGACTATAAAAAACTTCAAAACGGAAGTGATATTCGTGGCGTAGCGTTAGACGGGATTGAAGGTCAAAGCGTAAATCTTACCGAAAAGGTGTGCAAGGATATAGGCAGAGGCTTTGCCGTTTGGCTTAAAAATAAAACGGGTAAATCAACCCTTCGCGTTGCAGTTGGTCGCGATAGCAGGCTTTCAGGCGAGGCGCTTAGCGAGTGGATATGCTCGAGTATGGTAGATAGCGGAATTGACGTTACGGATTTCAAAATGGCATCAACTCCGGCGATGTTTATGTCTACCGTAACCAAAGGTTACGAGTATGACGGCTCGGTTATGATTACCGCCAGCCACCTACCTTTTAACAGGAACGGCTTTAAGTTTTTTACTGCAAACGGCGGTCTTGAAAAGGCTGATATCAAAGAGATTTTAACCTTTGCCGAGAGCGGTGAGGAAACGGGGCTTGAAAAAGGCTCGTATAAAACGGGCGAGTTTATGGACGCGTACTCCAAAATTTTAGCCGATAAAATCCGTCAAGCAACGGGGGAAGACCAACCGTTAAAGGGTTTTAAAATCGTAGTTGACGCTGGCAACGGCGCAGGCGGTTTTTACGTTGATAAAGTTTTAAAACCGTTGGGTGCGGATACCGCAGGCAGTAGATATTTAGAGCCGGACGGAAGTTTCCCCAACCATATCCCCAACCCCGAAGATAAAGACGCTATGAAGAGCATTACTGACGCCGTTAAGGAAACGGGCGCTGATCTTGGCATAATTTTTGATACGGACGTTGATAGGGCAGGCGCAGTATTATCCGACGGTTCTGAGCTTAACCGCAATAGAATTATAGCAATGCTTTCCGCTATTTTATTAAAAGACCACCCCGGAACGACCATCGTTACCGACTCGATAACTTCTACCGGTCTTGCCAAGTTCATAAAGGAAAAGGGCGGTGTTCATCATCGCTTTAAAAGAGGGTATAGGAACGTTATAAACGAGGCTATAAGGCTAAATAACGAGGGGAAAGACAGTCAGCTCGCAATAGAAACGTCAGGTCACGGCGCGTTTAAAGAGAACTATTTCTTGGACGACGGCGCATACATAGTTACCAAGCTTTTGATAGAGCTTGCAAAGGGCAAAAAGCAGGGTTATACGTTAAGCTCGCTTATCGGTACTTTAGACGAGCCTAAGGAAAGCGTTGAGTTTAGAATGAATATATTGCTCGACGACTTTAAAGAATACGGTCAAAAGGTGATTGACAGTTTAACCGAATACGCTAAGAATAAGGAGGGCTGGGCGCTCGCTAACGATAACTACGAGGGAGTTAGAGTTAACCTCGATAAAGAGCACGGCAACGGCTGGTTCTTGTTAAGGCTTTCTCTTCATGACCCCTTGCTCCCGTTAAATATTGAAAGTGATGAAGAAGGCGGTGCAAAGAAGATTGCAAAGGAACTCGTTTCCTTTATAAACGGCTTTGACAAGCTTGAAAAATCAAAACTTTTAGATTTTGCAAAATAATATAAATCTCACGGCGATTGCCGTGAGATTTTTTACTCTTCGTATTCTATATACGCATACGATTTTTCCATTGTGATAACACCGTTATTATAGTTTGCGTTGAGGATTTTAGTTATTTTATTGCACCCCGTTATCCTAAACGAATTTTCTTTTGAAAAGTTTACGATAACGGCTTTTTTATCGCCGTTAAACACGGCAACGTTTTTGTTTTCGGATATTATGCGCCCACCCTTCTTAAACACTGTTTCGTAAATGGTGTAAAGGTTAGAATTAGTTGGATAGTACATATTTGTAAAAGCCGTTTCGAGCGGTGCGTTTAAAAAGTAAACATAGCCCTTTCCAACTTGATTTTTACTCAAGATTACACCGCCGTTATCAACTAAGATTTCCGCTGTAGTTGGTTTTAATAAAAGTTTTGTTGTGCGGTTGATTTCCGCCTTATTCCCCGATATTTCAAAGCTAACGCACTCGTTTACTTCTTCTCTTCCGTAGCACTCAAGTCCGGTGAGATATTCAAAATTTGAAAGGTATCCGCCATCGTAAGAAATAAGTAGCGTTGCACCCTCTTCAACTTTTTTCACAAGTTCTTTATAAAGTGATTTTGGAATACCCGTTAGAGATTTTATCGAGGGTAAAACGTAGTAAGGATAATCTTTTAACGGCTGATTTTCAAACTGATACGTTGCGTATCTACCCGACTGAAGAGCTAACACGTATGAGGCGTAAGATATCGCCCACTCGTCTTGCTCGTTGGTTAAGATAACGCAAACGTCTTTTTGGGGCACAAAACCGTTTATTCCTTCAAAAAATTTAGCTACCGATTTTAACTTTAAAGCAGTTTGTTTTGGTGTTAAATCGCTTTTGAAAAGCCCTAAGTTTTGCTCGACGGCAAAGGTGTCGTATGGAGGAAAGTCAAGCTCATCTTGGTCGAATGCGCACCACCATAAAAAGCCTTTAGCGCCCGATGCAAACGAGGAGGCGTAGGCTTTTTCCAAATACTCGCCCGACGTATCTCCCGAGCATACCATAGGCCCTAACGTTCCCACTTCTTCAACGATACACGGAGAGTTGGAAATTCCTAAGTAGTATTCGCTTTCCGCAGGCGCGTGCAAGCATGCGCGCATGGAATTAAGTTCTTCCTTAGAACAGTACGGCGTAAATAGTGGATAGGGGTGAGTGGTTTGAACGTCAACGAGCTCGGAGAGCGCTTGTAAACTCCATTTTCCGTTAGCTGATAGCCCGTGCATTCCAGAAAATATCGGGCGAGAGCCATCGCTTGATTTAATCGCTTGGGATATAGCCGTGAGCCAAAGCTCGTTATCCGCTTTGGGACTGTCAAGACTAAGTGCGTTACATTCGTTGCCAAGCTCCCACGCAATAATATTATCGTAGTATTTGAATACGGAAATGAAATCTTTTATAAATTTACATTCGTAAACGATGCACTCTTTATCCGTTATGGGATTTCTATCTTCAAAAAATGGCGGAACAAATTTTTTACCGCTCATCCAGCCGGTAATTAGCGCAACTATTACTTTAAAGCCGTAATTTTTGGCAAGGCGTAAAAGCGTTTTAAATTTTTCGCAAGCCTCTTCGCAAAGCCCCGATTTAAAACTTAAATATTCAAGCGGAACTCCATTTTTCCTCAAAGCAAAAGTATCTGTTTTTGCGTGCGAACGCTCAACTGGCATAAAATCGGATAGCAGAGGGAAAACCCTTATCGTATTAACTCCGTGTTCTTTTAAAATTGCGAAATCTCTATCTATAACTTGCTCGTTAAAATCAGCAAAGGTTTTTACTCCGGCATTGCTTGCCCAGTAGTTAACGCCTGTTAAAAAATCCATAATTCCTCCTATGATATTTTTAGTTTAGCGGTTTTTGATTAAAAAGTATTGTGAATAAATTTATAAAAGTATCGTTTTTTTGCAAATTTTTAACTTTGTATATAGTGAAAATATTGCTTTTTTATAAAAATTAAGTTACACTTTAACTATGATAGAGGTTTTAACTTTTAAAAATCACGAACTTTCGGAAAGTTTTTTCGAATCTCACTTTTTTGCAGGTAGTGTGAGCCCTGAGCATTCTCATGCTGACTTTTACGAGCTTTTTATCACCTTAAAAGATGGGGTCAATCATATTCTTAACGGAGAAACGGAGGTTTTGCCCTCAGGTGTTTTGTATTTTATGAAACCAGGGCGCGATAGGCACAAGTTTGAATATTTTAAAAACGACGGCAATAACCATTTCAACTTAGCTTTTTACAAAGACTATTTTGAAAGGGCGGTTAGTTCCTTTTCACCTCAAGCTCTTTCAATACTCAAAAACGCGAGTGGTGGGATTAAGATACTTCTAACACAAGAGGAATTTTCCTATTTTACTTTTCTCGCAAAAAAGCTTAAATGCGAGGCTTTGCTTGAACAAAGGCAGAGCGTTGCAAGGCAAATACTTTTAAACGCGTGTATGCTTTTAGAGAGAGATTACGATTTAAATGTTAGCGGGATTGCCGAGGTGTACGCTCTCGATTTAAAGAAGAAGATAGATGGGCTCGAGCAAATTTCCAAAGGAGTTACTGAATTATATCATTCCTATCCCGTTGCGTTTTCGGGACTTATTTCGGCGTTTAAGAGATTGACGGGTGAAACGGTTGTTAGTTATCTTATGAAAAGGCGTTTGGAACTTGCTAAAACTATGCTTATCGACACGGACAAGAGCGTCTTGGAGATTTCCGAGGCGATAGGGTATGACAGCGAGAGTTATTTTATAAACCTCTTTAAAAAGCATGCAGGTGTAACGCCTCTTGCCTATAGAAAAATAAACGGTAAAACCGTTTACGAAAAATTTTAAAAAATAATCATAAATTGACTGTTTATGCTTTACAAATAAAACTAAAAGTATTAAAATCAATAAGGTTTGTTACTTTTAGAAAAATAAAACTTAAGTTTTAAGGTGTATTATGCAGTCAATTTTACTTTCTTTATCCATTGCGCTTTTTGCAGGCTTGATGCTTTCACGTCTTGCAAAGCTCGCCCAGCTCCCGGCGGTTACCGCGTACCTCGTTGCAGGTATTTTGATAGGTCCGTTTTGCTTGGGTGCGTTTAAGGTTGACGGGCTCGGCTTTACGAGTATGGAAAACGTTGAGAGTTTTTCCATACTTTGCGATATAGCTCTCGGCTTTATTGCGTTTGCAATCGGCAACGAGTTTAGGCTCGCTCAGCTTAAAAAAATAGGCAAGCAAGCAACGGTTATAGGAATATTCCAAGCCGTGTTCACAACTATCGTGGTGGACGTTGCGCTTATATCCCTTCACTTTATTATCCCCGAAAAGTTCCCACTTCCCGCGGCGATAATAATGGGCGCAGTAGCATCGGCTACCGCACCTGCAGCAACTTTAATGGTAGTAAGGCAGTACAAGGCTAAAGGTCCTGTGACGGACGTTTTACTTCCCGTAGTTGCTCTTGACGATGCCGTTGGCTTAGTTCTCTTCTCCGTATCGTTTGGCGTTGCCAAAGCGTTGATTGCGGGGCAGGTTAGCATATTAGGCATAATCGTTGAACCTATTATCGAGGTTGTTTTATCAATCGGGCTTGGTGCAGGAATAGGATTTTTATTTACCTATTGCGAAAGGTTTTTCCACTCGAGGTCAAAGCGCCTTGCAATGTCGGTTGCATTCGTTCTTTTAACGGTAGGCATTTCAAACCTCTCGTTTACTTTATGGGGCGTTCACGTTGCCTTTTCACCCTTGCTTTCCTGCATGATGCTCGGCACGGTATTTTGCAATATCTGTGATTTTTCCGAACAGCTTATGGATAGGCTGGATAGATGGACGGCACCGTTCTTTATTCTCTTTTTCGTATTGAGTGGCGCGGAACTCGATTTGACCGTTGTAACTGATTTACTAATAGTTTTAATCGGCGTAGTTTACATAATATTCCGTTGCGTTGGTAAATACTTTGGCGCAAGGTTCAGCGCGGAAATCGTACACAGCGAGCCTAATATTAAAAAGTACTTGGGTATTACGTTATTCCCTCAAGCCGGCGTTGCTCTCGGAATGGCAATGAAAGCTGGTGAGCTTGGTGGTGGAATAGGCATGATAGTTTCAAACCTCACCTTATTCTCAGTTTTAATCTACGAACTTATCGGTCCTTTCTTAACGAAAGTTGCCCTCACGAAAGCTGGGGAGATTGACTTTGCGGGAAAAATCTCTCAAAGAATAAAAGAAAGTCAAGCATAATTAAAAAGAGGTGGCACGTGCCACCTCTTTTTTATTTTATTTCTTGCTCTATGTTATCAAAAATAGGGCTATTAAAAAACTCGCGGAGTGTAATATCTAATCCATCACACAGTTTTTTAATAGATACCGTTCCTGGATTTTGACTTTTTTCATTAAGCATACTATATACCGTTGACGGAGATACTCCCGAAAGATTTGCGAGCGCATTTATAGCTATATTTCGTTCATTGCACAAGTCAATTATTCTTTGTGCAATCGCTTGTTTTGTATTCATTCGCTCCCCTCTATACTAATATACCCATATTTTAACTAAATTTACGACATATCGTGTGGGATATATCGCAAATATTAAAAATTTGTGTTATAATATACGATATATCCCAAATAGGAGTAAAATATGGTATGTAGTTTTTTTGGACACAGTACAGTTCCAAGTTCACTAAAAGATGAGATAAAGAGGGAAGTTTTAAATTTAATTGATAATTATGGTGTTAATAAGTTTTACGTTGGCAATAACGGCGGTTTTGATTTTATAGTTCAAGTTGTGCTAAAAGAGGTAAAAAAATTGCGTAGCGGAATAGAGTATTTCATAGTGTTATCGCGATTGAATGAAAAAGTATTAAATGAGGATAATGAAAATAGTGTTTATCCTGAGGGTTTTGAAAATTTTATTCCAAAGTTTGCTATCGTTAAAAGAAATGACTGGATGCTCCGAAGTTCTCGGTTTGTAATTGCATATTCCAAATATTCGTTTTATCGCTCGTATAAGTGGGTAGAGAAAGCAAGGAGAAGAGGGCTTATAGTTACTAATTTAGCTGAAGATAAGAGCATATAAAAAGAGGTGGCACGTGCCACCTCTTTTCAGTTTTGATTATTCAGCTTTTTGTTTTTTCCTATTTGCGTATTTTAATGCAAAGAAGATAGCGTAGTGGAGAACGAGACCAACCGCGATTGCAATAACTAAGTTAAATACTACGGTGAGTGTAAAAGTCAACGATAAAATTATTATATCAACTACGTTTTTCGTTTTGCAAATTTTAACGATGCTCCTCCATTCGCTCATATTGTATGCAACGATAAACAAGATTGAGGCAATAATCGGCATGGGGATAAGCGATGCATAAGGCATTAAAAGGAGTAAAACTATCAATAAAACTACGGCGTGTACCATACCTGCAACGGGGGTTTTACCTCCGTTTTTTACGTTTGCAGAGGTTCTTGCGATTGCTCCGGTTGCCGGAATTCCACCGAAAAAGCCCGAACAAATATTGCCAAGACCTTGAGCGATAAGCTCGGTGTTGGGGTTGTGAGTATCTCCTATCATATTATCGGAAACAACGCACGATAACAAAGATTCGATACCGGCAAGCAACGCAATGGTGAACGCGTTTGGAATTACTGATAAAATAAGCTTTCCGTCAATTGAGGGAAGAGTAAACTTGGGAACTGCCGAGGTGATGGGCGATACGTCGCCTATCGTATTTACGGGAACGCCCGTTAGTCCTATGCACAAAGCACCTATCAACACAACTATTAGCGAAGAGGGAATTTTCTTAATAAACTTAGACCAAACAATCACAATGGCGAGCGAGCCTGCGCCGACGGCGAGTGCCAACCAGTTGATAGTAGTTATGTTTTTAAAGATATTCACAACCTTGTCAATCGTTTCGATGTTTTCAGCGCCCGAGGGGTAGGTAAGCCCCAAAAAGTCTTTTATTTGACCGACAAGTATAGTTACTGCAATTCCTGCGGTAAAGCCTACAGTTATAGTTTTAGGAATAAATTTAATAAGCGTGCCGAGTTTTAAAACGCCCATCAAAATAAGAATAATACCAGCCATAATAGTGGCTAATACTAATCCTTCCATACCCTTATCGGCATATATTCCTGCAACTATAGTTGCAAACGCTGCGGTAGGACCTGAAATATTTACCTTGCTACCGCCAAACATAGCTATAACAAAGCCTGCAAATATAGCGGTGAATAAACCCTGTTCGGCTTTAACGCCCGAGGCGAGCGCAAGTGCGATTGAAAGGGGAAGGGCAATGATGGCAACTATTATGCCCGCAACGATATCCGAAAGTAAATCGCGTTTGGTGTAGCCCTTAAAGCATGTAAAAAGCTTTGGCTCAAAAATCTTCATTAGTAGCTCCAAGTTTATAATTTTCTCAAAAAGTATAACGCTTTAGCATAAAATAATCAACTTAAATGTGGGGAAAAATTAAAAATCATCGAGAAAAACGTTGTCGATAAGCCCGTTTTTATATGAAAGCGTTGCGTTTGTAACGCAATTACCCCCTATAAGCCATACGGCGCTATCGCAAGTAGGAGAGGGTAAAACCTTTTTAACGCTACCTAAAAACTCTCTTAAATTCGATGAGTTTTTTGCAAATTCAGCCGTGCAAACGCCGTCTACTCTTGCACCTATTATCGCATTTTCAAAAAAGGCGAGAGGAAGGAGTTTTCTATTGAGGGATAAAAGCTCTTTTCCCTTTTCGTCCGATACGCTTTTTAGCCTTGCCGTGTGCCCGAGCTCCCAAGCCTCCGTGATTACCGTTTCAGTCACCGTTTTGTAGCTCTTTTTTACGGTTAAAACGTCGGTTAGATAAAACTCGTCAACTATGTCTGAAAACAGGAGTTCACCACTATGTAAATTGAATAAAAAAAGCGCGGTTTTCTTTTTAAAAAAAGAAACGGCTAAATATTCTCCGTAAAATTCCGCTGTAGATTGCTCGGGGGTAAAGGGCAAGCTTTTAACTGAATAAATAGCACCGTCGAGATAGAATTTAGGCGAGCCGTCCTCCACCACCGTCAAAGTGATTTCACCCCCGCTCGAGTGGTATTTTTGCTGAAAGATAAGTTTAAACGAAAAATCGTTTTTTTGTGAAAATTGAGGGTAAAAAAGCAAGCCGTTTTCAACCCTTAACCCACTTAATTCTTGCGTGTTTGGGCTAAAATACACGGGGCTTAAGTGTCTACTCGTAGGTAAAAATTCAACGAGCGACGGCTGTGTTTCCGCTTTAAGATAAAGTGGGTTTAGATAGACCGTTCCGGCATACTCTCCGTCAATTTTAAGGTGGGATAAAACGTCCGATAAAAAATAGCAGTTCATAAAAAAATTATACTCGTAAAGGGTTTTTAATATGAAAAAGTTGTCAATAATAGCTAAAAAACTCAGGAGGTATTTATGGAAAATACTGCAAAAATCATTGAAGAAAAGGTTGAAAACTTAAAAAACAGTCCATTTTATTCTCAGCTCGAAATAGAAATAAACGAAATGTTTTTTAAAATTATCCGTTCAGTTACCGAGGAAAACCGTGCGCTAAAGAGGCAAAACGACGCGCTAAAAAGGGTTGTTAAAAACACGATGAACGAGAAAGAATTTAAAAAATTTCAAACCGAGTAGAAAAAGTTTCATTTAATATTCACAAATTTTATAAAATTTGCTATTGACGGAAAAGCCTTTTTGTTTTATGATAATTAAGTAATTATCATTAAAATGCGGGATAATGCTCTCGCAAAAAGGACTAAAATGTTAGAACTAAGAAACGTTAGAAAAATCTATACGACCAAGGCTGGTGACGTTGCTGCGCTTGACGGTGTTAGCATAACCTTCCCCGAAAAGGGAATGGTTTTCGTTACCGGTAAATCGGGTAGTGGTAAAACAACGCTACTTAACATCATCGGTGGTCTTGACGGTATTGACGGTGGCGAGATTGAAATTTACGGTAAAAAATTCTCCGAGTTTTCGCAAAGCGAATACGATAGCTATCGCAACACGTTAATCGGTTTTATTTTCCAAGAATACAATCTTCTTCCCGATTACAACATCGAGAAAAACGTCGGTATAGCGAACGAACTTCAGGGCGCGGAAACCGATGCTGAAAAGGTAAAGGAAACGCTTGCAAGCGTTGATATCACCAGTTATAAAGGCAGAAATCCAAGCCAACTTTCAGGTGGTCAAAAACAGCGTATAGCAATCGCGAGAGCGCTCATTAAAAACCCCAAAATTATCATGGCGGACGAGCCTACCGGCGCTCTTGACAGCGCTACCGGCGTTCAAGTTATCGAAGAGCTTAAAAGGCTTTCCAAGGAAAAGCTCGTAATCGTAATTTCTCACGATTTAGAACTTGCCAACAACTATGCCGACCGTATCATTAGGCTTGTTGACGGCAAGGTTGTAGAAGACGTTACCGTTGGTGAGCACGAGTTTAACTCCAACGTTTACGAGGGTGGCGACGTTATCACCGTTAAGTCTGGCGCAACATTAACCGAGGGTGAAAAGGACGTAATTATCGGTGCAATCGAAAGCAAGAAGAAGATAAAATTCACCGATAAGTCTACCATTAAGGTAAAAACTCCCACCGAAGCGAGCAAGTATGAAAAGTCTACCGAAAAGGTTGATTTTATAAAGAGTAAAATGAAATTTGCGAGCGCTGCGATGCTCGGCATAAAATCGTTAAAGGTAAAACCGCTCAGGCTTATCTTTACGATAATTTTATCGGCGATTGCGTTTGCAGTATTTGGCTTGTTCGATACAATCGCGTGCTACGAAAGAGCGCGCGCTATATCCGACGTTTTGCAAAGCGGAACTTATACCGACCTTACGGTAAGTGCCGAGAATATTTCCTCTACGGGTGCATCTTTCAAGATGAATATGAGCCAAGAGTATATCGACCAGCTAAACGAGGAGTCGGGCTACGATTTTAGACCTATTTATAACGTTAAAGATTTCGTTGTGGAAACGTATTCGAGCGTTAGAACGGATAACGCCTACATAATAACTAACGAAAAGAACGCCAAACTCCCCGAGGAAATGAAGGGCAGAGGTTACTATTACGGCGAGATAAGCGGTGTTATAGAGTTTAAAGATAGCGAAGTCGATGAGTTTTACAATATTCCCTCTTATGGTTACGAGTGTATTGCAGGTAGATATCCTTTACGCTCAGGTTCGCCTGAGAGCACGGTTGGATACACCGAGGTTGCAATCTCTAAGTACATGGCGGATACTTTAAAGCATTACGTTAAGGACGACAGGAATTATTTTGGCAAGCCTTTATCCGATGATAACTACTACGAAGATTTAATAGGCGTAAAGTTTAAACCCGGTCAGCTCAACATGCTTTCTACAACGCCGAGGTTTATAATCGTAGGCGTGTACGATTGTGGTGAACTTCCTGCAAAGTACGATATTTTAAAGACCTCGTACGTTGCCTCGAACGACGATCCTAACAAGGCGCTCATCGAGGAGTTTTATGCATATTTAAGCTCGGGCACTCAAAAGCTTATAATGGTGGCTGAGGGCGAGATTGAACACAGTATTGAATACTTTGGCAAACCCATTGCTTATCAGGACGAGCCTGCCGAACACTTTATCGACGATTATTCCGGCGGTTACATAAACAGTATGAATTCAAACTTCTTCTGCGAAAAGACCGTTTCGGCTGAAAACGTCGTAATGTTCGACACCTTAACTCCCATCGGAAAGGACGAAGAGGGTTATGACGTCTACAAGGATAAAACTACTTACAAGCTCGGCGAAAACGAGGTACTCCTCAACATAACCGACCTTCCTTTAATCTTTGAAAGAGAGCAGTCGCAATTTTCCTACTTTAACGGAGAGGAAAACGTTGATATAGTCGATGCGAGAAAGAAATTTTACGCAAACACTATAAGTGAAGAACTCAGAGACCTTCGCCAAGCGGGAATTGAAGGTAATAGAAAAGAGGTTGAGGCAAAGCTTTTAAGCGTTTTCAACATCGCAAACACCCACTTGACCATTCACTCTCACGGCGATAGATATTCCGCGGAAAACAAGCCTGGATTCTCAAGAGATGTAGTTCTCAATAGAAAGGTTACCGCAAACGGCATTACCTATAAAACCAACTTAAAAGTAGTAGGTATTTACTTCGGCATGCAGGATAAAACCTCCGGCTTTGATACCAACTACGAGCCCCTCGTGTTTAGCGAGAGCACTTTGAAAAACATAGGCATCAACGTTGAGCAAGGTTACTATCCCATGGCGATTTCGCTCGTAAATACTAACGAAGATGCGTCTAACGTAGTTGCATCGAGGCTTGCAAAGAAAGAGGGCATCGTTCTCGTTTGGTATGGTAGCTCGGTTATGTCTACCTTGTCGAAAAACGAAACTTGGATAAGCCAGTTTACCGATATATTCTTGTATGCGTCAATCGTGCTCGCGGTATTTTCGATGTTTATGTTGTTTAACTACATATCGGCAAGTATCGTATCAAAGCGCAGTTCCATCGGTATACTTAGGGCGCTTGGCTCGAACAGCGGTGACGTATTTAAGATGTTTATTACCGAAAGCTTGATTATCGCGCTGATAAACGCCGTGCTTGCAACCGCAACTTCGTGGATAGCTTGCACGCTCGTAAACACCTACCTTATAAACGTAATGAGTTTTATAGTTAAGTTTGCGTTGTTTGGGCTTAGGCAAGTTCTCGTTATATTTGGAATAAGCTTGGTGGCGGCACTCGTATCCTCAATTATTCCCATTATTAAAATTGCAAGAGAAAAACCGGTTGACCTTATTAGAAGACCGTAAAGTTATTTTATGAAAGAAACAATTTACTTTGACAACGCGTCCACTACTCCTTTAGACCAAAGGGTTTTGAACGCAATGACGCCGTATTTGACCGAGGTTTACGGTAATGCAAATTCCGTTCACTCGGTTGGAAGACGGGCGGTTAAGGGGCTTGACGAGGCTCGTGAAAAGATTGCCTATATCTTGGGAGCGGACTTTAACGAGATATATTTTACCTCGGGCGGAACGGAGGGCGATAACCTTGCTCTTCGCGGGAGCTTTCTATCGAGATTAGATGGGAAAGACAAGCTCGTTATATCCTCGATTGAGCACTCGGCGGTGCTTTCAACTGCGTTGCAACTTGAAACTCAGGGCGCAAAGGTAGTTAGAGTTAAGCCCGACTGCAAGGGTTATTTAAGCGTAGCCGATTACGAAAAAGAGTTAACGAGCGATTGCTTTTTGGCGTGTATGATGTATGCGAACAACGAGCTTGGAACTATCCAACCCGTTAAAGAGTTTGCAAGGGCGTGTAATGAAAGGGGAATTTTATCCTTTACCGACGCTGTTCAAGCGGTTGGCGTTGAGCGCGTTAACGTAAAGGAACTCGGTGTATCGATGCTATCGCTATCCGGGCATAAGTTCGGAGCGCCTAAGGGCGTTGGAGTGTTGTACGTAAAAAACGGAGTTAAATTATCTCCGATAATTTCTGGAGGGCATCAAGAGAGGTCCAAACGCGGAGGAACGAGCAACGTTGCAGGCGCTGTTGGGCTTGCAAAGGCGCTTGAGCTATCGAGGGAAAATTTAGCAGAAGAAACGGCTAAAATACGTGAACTTAAAACCCGCTTAGTAGCAGGCATTTTAAGAGAAATTCCCTGCGCTGTAATAAACGGTGGAGATAAAACGTTGCCCGGAATTGTAAACGTTACGTTTAAGGGGGTTGACGGCGAGGCGTTATTATACGCGATCGACCTCTATGGAGTGTGTGCGTCACTCGGCGCGGCGTGCTCGGCGGGAACTATCGAGCCTTCTCACGTGTTAAAGGAAATAGGCTTATCCGATAAGGACGCAAAGTCCTCGATAAGATTTTCGCTCTATAAACAAAACACCTCAGAAGAGGTTGACAGGGTAGTAGAACTTTTAAAAACTGCAATAAAAAAAATAAGCGGACGATAATTTGCCCGCCTATTTTTAAAGATTAGGAGTTCTCTTCTCCTTCGTTTTCGCAATCACAGCACTTGCACTTAGAAAGTTCGTCTGCCTTTTTGCGAATTTGCTCTTGGCTGTCTCTCACCAGCTTTCTAGCTTTATAGGAATTAGCAACGAGTATTGCGCCTCCTATCATACCGAGAGACAATCCGAGAATAAACATTTTTCCGTCCATAATCTCTCCCTGACCGCTTGGGTCAATATAAGTATGAACGGTAAAATACAAAATATACGAAATTTGTCGAAAAAAAATTATGAAAGCAATAGCGTTTGATATAGGTGATAAGAGAATAGGCGTGGCTGTTTCCGACCCGTTCGGTGAATTTGCCCTTCCGCTTGAAACTTATTACCGCAAAAATTTTAATAAAGATATCGAGTATCTTGCAAAGCTGGCAAAGGATAGATTTGCCGAGGTTATCGTTTGCGGTCTTCCGCTTAATTTTGACGGGTCTAAGTCCGAGCAAACCCTAAAGACTGAAAGCTTTGTTGAAGAGCTTAAAAAGCACACGGATATTCCCATCGTGTTTGAGGACGAGCGTTTTACCACTTTAGAGGCAAGGCGAATTCTAATCGAGGGGAACGTTCGCAGAGAGGATAGGAAATCGGTTATTGATAAAGTAGCCGCGTCTTACATATTAGAAAATTATTTATTAAGGAGAAAAAACAATGGATAAAGAAAAGGAACTTTTAGAAGAACTTGACGGACCTATCGAACTTATCGATGACGACGGTAATAAGCTTGAGTTTTACCATATCGGCACAATGGATTTCGAGGGCAAGAACTACGCCTTTTTCCAGCCGGGTGAAAGCATAGAGGGTTCTGATCCGGACGAGGTTGTTATCTTTGAGATGGACGTTGAGAACAAGACCTTAATCCCCGTTGAAGACGATGCGCTCCTCGATAGAATTTTTGCTCAGTTCGAGCAGGAATACTACGCTGAGTACGCAGGCGAGGGTGACGAGGATTACGTCAACTAAAAACTAAATAAACTAAAAAAGCGTGGCGAGAGTGCCACGCTTTTTTACTTGACTATAATCATATTGTGTTCGTTTTGTTTATTCCCCGTTGCAAGAGAATAGAGGTTACAAGCAAACGCGTCCTTTTCAAAAACGGAGTAAGCGGTTTTTCCAAGCTTTGCAAGGTCGCTCTTTCTCGCAAGCGTTGGGAATAGCGATTTTGAAAGGATAGATAAAAGTTCACTCTTGTCACCGCTGATTGCCAAGAGTTTTAAATAAAGCTTTGCTTTAAGTGCCGAGCGAATAAGCGTTTTATCCATCTTTAAAAGGGAGGCTAAAAGTATCCTTTTAAGCCTTGCGGTAGTGTAGCGTTTAGTCTTTAGCTTTGAAAGAAGTTCCTCTATCGTAACGCTCTCTCTTGCGAGGGCGCTAATCCTATTTTCAAGCCCTTCGTTACAGTCCAAAACACATTTGAGTTCACTCTTTTGAGTGGATAGAACGGAATATAAAATTTCCCTGTCTAACGAGGGGAGGGTTTTTGGTAAATCGCCTATTACGAAAGAGGGGGCAACTCCGCTAATAGAAGAAAAGTCACCGCTTAAAACCGCTTGCCTTATTGAAAGGGCGGAGGGATATTTGCCATTGATAACGGTGCTGTTGTAATCGCACCCCTCCCGTTTTAAAACTTCAACCTCTATATCGTAGCCGTTTTTAAGTAT
>JAFQEV010000016.1 GCA_017398825.1 Clostridia bacterium | reverse complement strand
GAGGATTGAACGCGTACTCGAAAATCATACCGAAAGCTCTCGGTATTGAGGTAATTCTACAGCAGAGAATAATAATACCGCCAACGATGTAAATAAGAGCCATAACAGGAACGAGTTTTTCCGTTACTGATGCAAGGCGTTTTGCTCCACCGATAAATACAAAACCCGCAGCAACTGCAATCACAACACCGACTATAAGGCTAATCCACCAAATCTTTTCACCGGCAATTGCATTGCTTACAGATTCGCTTATGGAGTTTGCCTGAACCATACCGCCAACGAAACCAAGTGCTATAATCGTTGCAATTGCAAAGAATACGCACAAGAATTTACCAAAGCCGTTATTGAAAGCTTTCTTAATATAGTATACGGGACCGCCTGAAACGCTACCATCTTCATTAACAACGCGCGTTTTTTGAGCGAGAACTGCCTCGGAATAGATAGTTGCCATACCTAAGAACGCGATGAGCCACATCCAGAAGATTGCGCCAGGGCCACCCGTTAAGATTGCGCCCGTTGCACCGATAATATTACCAGTACCAACTTGACCTGCAACCGCCGTTGCAAATGCTTGGAATGAACTCATACCGCTCTTTTGCTTATCGCCGATAAGTTTGATATTGCCAAAAACTTGTTTAGCGCCTTGCCCAAAGTAACGAACTTGAACAAACTTAGTTTTGATTGTGAAGAATAAGCCTACACCAACAAGTAAAATTACGAGAAAGTAACCCGAGAAATACGTGTTAAAATCCGCAAAGAACTTGAGTAAAGCTGCTTCAATTTGTGCCCACATAATTTTTACTCCTTTATATATAAAAAATTTGTTACTAAATTAAAAACGGAGTTACTTACACTTTGTAAGACAACTCCGAAAATTAACGATATATCAAATTATATCAAATATAGATATAAGATAAATTCCGTCCTTTTACCTGAGAGTTTCACGCTCATATCATAGCGCTTGCACCTTCGGTACTCTTTTAAGAGATTCTCCGGATTGCCTACACTCACAGTTTTACCTGCAAGTTTTAACGGCTGAATATTTATTTTTCTAAATTATACCAAAATTTATAAATATACGCAAGCGTTTGAATGGCGTTTATAAAAAAAATTAAAACCAAAACACGTTATTTTCATAAACTTTGCAATTTAATTTTTTATGTAGCTCAATAGATGCAAAATTTTCACTTCTAACGTGGCAAAAAGGAACGAAATTATTATCTATACAATAATTAACGCACGTTTTAAGTAAAATCGAGCCTATACCCCTTCTTTTAAACTTAGGTAGAACTTGTAACAACCCAACGGAAAGCTCGTCGTGCATTCCAACAAAGCCGCAAATCTCACCGCCGATAAAGCCTCCGAGCAAAAACCTACCGCTAAGAACGTTTACAATTTGCTCATCCGTATAATTAAGCGAATAATTTTCCTTTACGAGCTTAACGTTCTCGTTCGTTGCGGAAAGCTTTTTAATCTCAACCTCTCCACTTTCAACTTGCTGGTCGCCGTATAAATACTGCTTACACTCTATCGCGCCAAGCCCTCTATCTATAAGAAGGCTTTTAAACTCTTCGTCGGGCGTAAAAATAGTAGAAGATAAATTCGGCACGGCGTTTACTGCGTTTTCATAATCCGAAACGCCTGCAAGCATAACTATATTCGAGGGAATTAACCTAAAAGCAACCGAGAAATTAGAAATATATAAAATCTCTTTATCTTGAGACTTTAAGTTCTCGATAATGCAAACGTATTTTAAATAGTTTTCGCTAAATTTTTCAATGAGTGCGTTTATCATAAAAAATATTTTATAACTTTTTCAAAGTCGTGTCAATATAATTGACAAAACACGTTTAAAAGACTAAAATTTTATCTATGAAAACGAGAGAAGATGTTAGAAATATAGCAATAATCGCACACGTTGACCACGGCAAAACCACCCTTGTTGACGCACTCTTAAAGCAAAACGGAATTTTCCGCACCAACGAGGTTGTACAAGATAGAGTTATGGATAGTAACGATTTAGAGCGTGAAAGAGGCATAACTATCCTTGCAAAAAACACCGCGGTTAACTATAACGGCGTTAAAATCAACATTATTGACACTCCTGGTCACGCAGACTTTGGCGGTGAGGTTGAACGTATACTTTCTATGGTAGACGGTGTTATTTTGCTCGTTGACGCGGTTGAAGGCTGTATGCCCCAAACGAGATACGTTTTAAAGAAAGCTCTTTCCTTAAATAAAAAGCCCATCGTAGTTATCAATAAGATAGATAAAGGCGGTGACCTCGATAAAACTATGGATAGCGTTATCGAACTTTTCATCGAGCTCGGCGCTAACGACGATCAGCTTGACTTTAAAACGGTTTACGCATCGGCTCGTCAAGGCTGGGCGTCTACAGACCTTTCGGTACAAGCAACCGATATGTCCGCCCTACTTAAAACGGTAATTGAAGAAATCCCCGCACCTCAAGGTGATTTTGACGGCGGGCTTCAAACCCTTATTTGCAACGTTGACTACGACGAGTACGTTGGTAGAATAGGCGTTGGAAGAATTGTTAGAGGTTCGGTAAAGGACGCGCAAACCGTTACCATTTGCCATACCGACGGTAGCGTGTCAAACGCCAAAATCGGCAAGCTTTATCAATTCGAGGGGCTTAAGCGCGTAGAGGTTGAAAATGCAACCGTTGGCGATATTATAGCAATTTCCGGCATCACCGATATAAATATAGGCGAAACCGTTTGTTCTTTGGATAAGCCCGACGCTTTGCCCTTCGTTGCAATAGACGAGCCTACCATTTCTATGATGTTTATGGTAAACAACTCACCCTTTGCTGGAAAAGAGGGAAAATTCGTTACCTCTCGCCATTTAAGAGCAAGGCTTTATAGAGAGGTTGAAACGAACGTTTCGATGAGGGTTGAAGATACCGATAGCGCCGATACTTTCCAAGTGTTTGGCAGAGGTGAACTCCACTTATCAATACTTATAGAAGAAATGCGCCGTGAGGGATACGAATTCCAAGTATCTCGCCCCAAAGTTATCTTTAAACAGGTTAACGGCAAAACTCACGAGCCGATGGAAGACTTAGTAGTTGAAGTTCCCACCGAATACGTAGGCGCGGTAATGAGCAAGCTTGGCGAACGCCGTGGCGAACTCGTTTCTATGGACGCGGACGATAGAGGTGGCACAAAACTCAACTTTAAAATTCCATCAAGATGCTTAATCGGTTACCGCAATGAAATGCTTACCGACACTAAGGGTTTTGGCACTATGGCATCGGTATTTGCAGGTTACGAAGAGTACAAGGGCGATATCAAAGAGAGAAACAGAGGTTCTCTCGTATGCTTTGAGGCTGGCGTTACAACGCAGTACGGCTTGTTCAATGCTCAAGAGCGCTCCACCCTATTCGTAGGCCCGGGACTTAAGGTTTACGAGGGTATGATCGTTGGCGTTAACTCGCGTGACGAGGATCTCGTTGTTAACGTTTGCAAGGTAAAACACCTCACGAACAACAGGGCGAGCGGTAGTGACGATTCGTTAAAACTCGTTCCCCCAACGCTTATGAGCTTAGAGCAATGTATGGAATTTATTGCTGACGATGAGCTTTTGGAACTTACTCCCACGTCAATCAGGCTTAGAAAGAAGATATTATCTAAAGACCTTAGAATGAAAGAGTGGGCAAAAAATAGAAAATAGAAATAAAAAACACTTGTTTTTCACAAGTGTTTTTTATTGTTGAATAATTTAATCGGGTCGAGCTTAAATTCGGTAATCATCATTGCTATAAAGATTATAACAAAGCCTATAGTTAAGCCAACAGTCAACCTTTCGTCACCTAATATAACGCTAAACAGCGTTCCGAACACCGCCTCTAAACTTAGTATTAACGAGGCTTGATTTTCAGTAGTGAATTTTTGCCCAAAGATTTGCGCCATTTGAGCACCCAACGTGCAAACGATTGCCAAATACCCTATCTTTAACATTTGTTCGAGATTAAGCGCATATCCAGCCGTTCCCTTTGGAAGTTCAGTAGCAAGAGATAAAATAGCGCAAACGACGCCAACCGTCAACACCTCGAAAGTAAGTAGCACGCCCGTATCCTCGCCGTTTCCTTGGTACTTTGCAATAAAGATAATTTGCAAGCCGTAAAATACGGCGGCGATAAGCGTCAACCCGTCTCCAAGCAATAAGTTTCTACCCGTACCCTGCTTACCTGAAAACGCCACAAAACCTATACCTACGATACAAAGCACTGCCGACAGTACGTTGTATAGCTTTGGAGCTTTTTTAATAAGTAGCCACGCAATAAAGGGAACCATTACGCAGTAAGCTGAGGTTAAAAAGGCGTTACGGCTGGGAGTTGTAAAGTAAAGCCCACGAGTTTGAATAACGTAAGCAAACACGAGTATAACACCCAAAATTAAGCCGTGAACGAGAGTTTTTTTATCCGCTTTTTTTATCCTTTTAAAAAATATTGCAAAGAGCAATAAGCCTGATAAAATAAACCTTATAGCTAAAACGTAAAGTTCGTTTACCTTTTCAATCGTTTCCTTTAATATAAAAAATGACGTTCCCCACGCAAGCGTTGCAAGTAGCAACAATAACTGCCCGAGTAAATTTTGCTTTTTAGTAATCATAACGAATTTATTATACATAATAACGAGCTTTTTGGCAATTAAAATTCCGCTTTGCACAAGCGGAATTTTTTATCTTACGTATTTTATTACTTTATTAGTAAACTTAGGCTGTTGCTCAGTTATCATAACGCCCGATAAAAACTTATCTTTAGCAGGCGCAAGTAAGTTTTCATTAGAAGAGTAAAGAGTTGCTACTATTTCGCCGTTTTCCACCCTATCGCCAAGCTTTTTATTTAAAACTATACCTGCTAAGTAGTCGATATCGTCTTCCTTTTTAGTTCTTCCAGCGCCGAGCGATAAAGCTGAAAGACCTATCGTTTCAGCATTGAGCCTAGTTATATAACCACTCTTATCCGCGATGACCACGCAAGAATTTTTAGCTTTGTAATTACCGTTTAGTATTTCGGATAAATCTCCACCTTGCGCGGTTATAAATTCTTCAAATTTTAAATATGCCTCTCCACTCGATATAGCGTAATCGAACGCGTTTTCACAAGCATTTACGTCACCGTAACCAGATAGCGATAAAATCTCAACTGAAAGTGCCTTGCAAATATCGTAGAGGTCGTTTTTAACCTCCCCTTTGAGCACGGCAATCGCCTCTTTAACCTCTAAAGCATTTCCTATATGAGTGCCGAGAGGCTCGTCCATTTGAGTTATAACAGCGGAAATTTTCTTACCTGCGCCCTTGCCTATGTTTACCATAACCTTTGCAAGCTCATTAGCGCTTTCAAGCGTTTTCATAAAAGCGCCCGCCCCCACTTTTACGTCCAAAACTATAACGTCATCGTCTGCGGTGAGTTTTTTGCCCATTATGCTTGAGGCAATAAGAGGAATACTATCAACGGTTGCAGTAACGTCACGCAAAGCGTAAAAAACTTTATCGGCAGGAGCAAAACTACCCGTTTGCCCGATTATAGAAAGCCCCGTTTTTTTGGCAACGGATAAAAACTCTTCTCGGCTAAGTTCCACTTTAAAGCCATTTATCGCCTCGAGTTTATCAACCGTTCCGCCGGTATGACCTAAACCCCTACCACTCATTTTAACAACGTTAAGTCCTAACGATGCAACGACGGGAGAAATCACAAGGCTCGTTTTATCGCCAACTCCACCCGTTGAGTGCTTATCCGCCTTAACGCCTTTTATTTCACCAAAATTAACCTTATCGCCGGAGTTTGCAATAGCTAAGGTGAAATCAAGCGTTTCGCGCTCAGTCATACCCCTAAAATACACCGCCATTAAAAACGCTGAAAGCTGGTAATCTTTAACCTCGCCAGATACAGCGCCTTGAACTATAAAGTCAAGTTCTTGTTTAGTAAGCTCATACCCGTCTCGCTTTTTCTTTATTATATCGTAGGCGGTCATAAGTTAAACTCCTTTAAAATAACGGTTGAAATATAGTTAAAGCCGTAAATCGTGCCCAAGTTTTTTATATCTCTTCCATTTTGATAAATTAAACAGGGAACGTCCTCTCTCGAATGGTCGGTAGAGGGGGTTGACGGGTCGCACCCATGGTCAGCTGTAACTATGAGCATATCGTCATCGTTTAAGCCGTTTACAAATTTTCCTAAAAACTCATCAAAGCGAGCAATTTCTCGAGCGTAACCCGAAACGTCGTTACGGTGACCGTAAACGCTGTCAAAATCGACGAAGTTTATAAAGCAAAGCCCTTTAAAATCTTCGTCTAAAAGTTGCATCGCCTTTCTGTATCCCTCGGCGTTTGACTTAGTTTTGTAACTCTTAGTTATTCCCTGTCCTGCAAAAATATCGTAAATCTTGCCAACGGAAATAACGTCGTAACCGCTTTCGGATAATTTATCGAGCATGGTTTTTTGAGGTGGAAGAAGGGAAAAATCCTTTCTATAACCCGTGCGAACGTATGGATAATCCGCCGTAAAAGGTCTTGCAATAACCCTTCCTACCGAGTATTTTCCAACTAATAATTCCCTTGCAATTTTGCAATAGTTATAGAGAGTTTCAACTGAAACAACCCCATCGTGACAGGCGATTTGAAACACGCTGTCTTGCGAGGTATAAACGATAGGATAGCCCGTTTTTATATGCTCAGCGCCGTAGTCTTTTATAACCTCCGTGCCGGAATACGCCTTATTGCACAGCGTTTTAGTGCCTATACGCCTTTCAAACTCGGTTATAATCTCCGATGGAAAACCATTTGGATAGGTTGGCAAGGGGTCGCTCGATATAACTCCAGCTATTTCCCAGTGCCCCAAGGTCGTATCCTTGCCGTTGCTAAGTTCTTTTAGGCGCGCATAGCTTGCAATGGGGTGAGAAATTCCACCCGACAGCCCGTCTATATTTTTAAGCCCGAGTTTTTTAAGGTTATCACATTTAAAATATTCACTTTTTTCGATTGCTTGTAGGGTGTTTGAGCCGAGGTCGCCAAACCTTTCAGCATCGTCCGCCCCACCTATTCCAAAGCTATCAACAACCGTTAAAAATATACGCTTAGTCATTGTTTTTATCCATCTTAACGGCAACCTCGAGTGCCACCGTCATCATATCGGTAAACGCCGTTTGGCGCTCCTCGCTCGTAGTTTCCTTGCCCGTTACTAAACTGTCGGATACGGTAAGAATAGTTAGCGCGCGCTTGCCTAAAACGCTGGCGTTTAAATAGAGCGCCGCCGTTTCCATTTCAACTGCTAAAGAGCCCTCTTCCGCGCGAGCAAGCGAACCTTTGTCGCTATAAAAACAATCGCTTGAAAATACTTTTCCAACGCTGTAGGGGTGATTTTGCTTTTCGCACTCCGAAACGGCTAAGGAAAGCAAAGTTTTATCCGCCGTTGGAACAAAGCCCTTTTTAACGTTAAAAGAAGATATCATATTGCTATCCGTGCACGAAGTCTCGGCAATTACTATATCGTAAAGGTTAAGGTCTGCAACGAGCGCGCCGGCAGAGCCTACCCTTATAATATTTTCAACGCCGTAAAACTTAAACAACTCGTACGAGTAAATCGCCATTGACGGCATACCCATTCCAGACGCCATTACCGATACTGGAACGCCCTTGTAAGTTCCCGTATAACCTTGAACTCCGCGAACGTCGTTAACTAAAACGGGATTATCTAAAAAAGATTTCGCAATAAAAGCTGAACGCTTGGGATCTCCCGGCATTAAAACCGTTTTGGCAAAATCGCCGAGCTTTGCGCTGTTGTGTGGTGTTGGCATAATAAATTCTCCTTAAATCTCTACCTTTAGTATATCCAAAAACTCTGCTTTTGTAAATACGTAAAATAAAAAAGCCCACTTTTAGTGGGCTTTGTTTTAAAAAGGTTTAACGTCGTTATTTTTATAGGTGGTAAATCTAATGGTGTAACCGTTATCTTCGATAGGCTCGGAAGAATACGCCATTTCAAAGTTAGATTTTTCATCTAAGTTTGGATAGAATACCGTAGCATCTCCGTCCGCATCAACTTTGGTAACAAAAATTTCGGAGCAGTAATCAACCATAGTCTTATAAAACATTGCGCCACCGATTACAAACACCTCGTTCGTATCGTATTTAGAAAGTTCCTTTGAAAGCTCTTCTAAGGTGTAAACAACCGTGCAATCGTCACGCGTAACACCAGCGGGCGCTAAAACAATGTTAGTTCTATTTTTTAACGGCTTAGAACCAGGGAAAGAAAGCAAGGTGTTATAACCCATACAAACTACCTTACCGTTTGTTTTTTCCCTAAAAAATTTCATATCTTCTTTTAAAGAGAACAAGAGGTCGTTGTTTTTGCCTATGCCCCATTTTTTATCTACTGCAACTATTGATTTCATTAGATTGCTACCTCCAACTTGGTATCGAGCGGTGTGGACTTATAGTCAACGAGCTTAAAATCGTCAACGGTAAAGTCGTAAAAATTCTTAACGTCAGGATTAACGATGAGCTTGGGCGCTTCGAACTGTTCGTTTTCAAACATCTTTTCAAGCGCGGGGATATGCCTATCGTAGATGTGCGCGTCAGATATAACGTGAACGAGCTCGCCAACTTTAAGGTTGGAAACTTGAGCAAGCATAATGAGTAATATCGAATACTGAACTACGTTCCAGTTGTTTGCAACGACCATATCGTTCGAGCGCTGATTGAGTATACCGTTAAGCTTACCGTCAGACACGTTAAAGGTCATAGAATACGCACACGGATAAAGGTTCATTTCGTGAAGGTCTTGGAAAGTATAAATATTCGTCATTATCCTTCTTGAATAGGGGTTGTTTTTAAGGTCGAAAAGCACCCTGTCAACCTGATCCATCTCACCCTCTTTGTACTTATGCTTAACGCCGAGTTGATAGCCGTAAGCCTTTCCGATAGACCCCGTTTCGTCCGCCCATTGATCCCAAATTTTCGAGTTTAAATCGTGGATATTATTGCTCTTTTTTTGCCATATCCACAAAAGCTCGTCAATAGACGATTTGAAAAAGGTTTTTCTTATAGTTAAAATAGGAAATTCCTTTTGCAAATCGTAACGGTTTACAACGCCGAACTTTTTAACGGTGTGAGCAGGCGTACCGTCCGCCCAGCGAGGACGAACGTTTTGATCCGTATCCCAGTATCCGTTATTGATAATATCTTTACAATTTTCAATAAAAACTTTATCTGCGTAACTCATAACTTTTCCTTTGGATTTTACTATATCTTATCATACTATTTACTAAAAGTAAATAATCAAAATGCATCCTTTTCTTTATTTTTGAATTTTTTTGCAATTACTCTTGACTTGATTGAGTATGGAGTAATTTTGGATATAAACGCAACGAGCCTGTTATACGCCCCCGGAATAAACACCGTCTTATTTCTATCAAGCGCCTTTAAACTCTTTTTAACGACGTATTCAGGCGATTTTTTAGATAATCTTCCCTGCACGCCTTGCGCCTTTATATCTTCGATTATATCCTCTCTTGTTGGAACGCTACCCGGGCATACTATAGTAATTTTTACTCTCTCCCCTTTAAGCTCGGTTTTTAAACCCTTGAAAAAGTATACGAGCGCGGATTTCGTTGCGGAATATAATGAAAAGTACGGCATAGGCGTCAATCCGCACGCAGAGGATACAATTAGCATTTTAAGTTCGCCCGCCCTGTTATCGAGGCAAAATTTACTAAGCGTAACAGCGCTTTCAAAGTTAACCCTCGCTTGACGGATTATCTTATCGCTATCATACTTTACAAACGCCTTTCTCGTATCTATGCCCGATACGTAATAAAACGCCGAGATTGAAACGCTTTGTTCTTTTAAAAAAGAGCACGCGTTTTGAACTTCAACCTCGCTCGATAAGTCAACCGCCCGTAAAATAATTAAAATGGACGGATTAACTCCTAAAAGCTCATCCTTTAACGCGTTTAACTTTTCCTCGTTTCTACCAAATAATATTAAGTTTTCTCCTTTGAGTGCAAGCTCACGGCAAAGCGCTTTGCCTATGCCACCGCAAGCACCCGTTACAAGTGAATGAGTAATCAATCGAAATACGTTCCCCTTTTAAACATTTCTTCGCGTATTTTTTCAACCGCCCGTTTTTCAATTCGCGATATGTACGAGCGGGATATCTTTAGTAGTTTTGCAACTTCTCTTTGTGCCAAAGGTACTGCCCCCTCCAAACCAAACCTCAGCTTTATTACCGTGTATTCACGAGGGTTTAAGCACTTTTTAACGATTTCGTTTAAAATTTTATTCTCAGTTTTTCGCTCTATTTGCGTAACGAGGGGTTCGCTGTCATCGGGAATAACGTCAAGCAAAGTAAGTTCGTTCCCGTCCTTATCGCTACCAACAACTCCGGATAACGATATAAGGTGTGCGTTTTTCTTGTTGGCACGAATAAGCATTAAAATCTCGTTTTCAATACACCTTGCAGTATAAGTTGCAAGCGCGGTATTTTTATCAGGGTCAAAGGTGTTGATTGCCTTTATAAGCCCGATAGTTCCGGTAGAAATCAAATCGTCGTTATTATCCGCACCTTGATACTTTTTAACTACGTGCGCCACAAGCCTTAAGTTATGGCGAATAAGCTTATCTTTCGCATCTTTATCCCCAAGCTCGCGGTATAGCCTTATACACCTTGCCTCCTCCTCAGCCGTCAACGGTTTTGGAAAGCAATCACCGGCAATACTACCACAAAAGAATAAGATTTTACCTACTAAAAAATTTAAAAACTCTAAAAACATACTTTTACTCCTTAAAAGTAAAAATATGTCGAATTATATCAAATTATACGTCTTAACATATCCCCTTGAGCTAAAGGAATATCACATTTTACCTTGAGTATTTGCTGAACGCGCTTAGCGTCTAACACCTCTTCGCCGTTCAAGTCCAAAATCTCGGTAACGGTAAAGGTTTTGTTAAAACTTTCAGAGGGCGAGAGCACCTCTAAAACGTCCCCCACTTTAAAGCGGTTTCTCATCTCAACGGTAGCAACTCCGTTTTCATAAGATAAAACGGTTGCGATAAACAACGCGTCACCCGTTGACTGACTGTTTTCATAATTAACCGTTTCAGCGTTATCTCCAAACGCGTAAGCCGTGGTAAACGCACGGTGAAAAGTCTTTTTAAGCTCGCTCATATACAGAGGATTTTGCTTGTAACAATCCCCTTTCTCGTAATACTCGTCAATCGCACGGCGGTATGCGTTTATAACTGTAGCAAGGTAATATTCACCCTTCATGCGCCCCTCGATTTTAAACGAGCATACGCCTGCCGAAATCATTTCGCCTACGTAGTTTATAAGGTTTAAATCCTTGCTGTTTAAAATATACGTACCGCGCTCGTCCTCTTCTATAGGGAAATAATCCCCCTCTTTAGAAAGGTCCTTTATGCCGTAATTCCAACGGCACGCTTGAACGCACTCACCGCGATTGCTATCGCGCCCCGTAAGATAATTTGAAAGCAAGCACCTACCGCTGTAGCTTATACACATTGCACCGTGAATAAACGCCTCGAGCTCAAGCTCGCTATTATATTCGTTAATCTCTTTAATCTCGGCAATAGATAACTCCCTCGCCAAAACTATCCTCTTTACGCCCTGCTCTTTCCAAAATTTACAAGAAAGTTTATTGAGGGTGTTTGCTTGAGTGGATAAATGGAGCTCTAAATTAGGAGCAACCGATTTTGCTAAATAAATAGCACCGGGGTCAGTAACGATAACCGCATCGACGTTTATAGAATATAAAAATTTAAAATACTCGGATAATTTATCGATATCCGCGTTTTTCATAAATGCGTTTACGGTAACGTAAAGCTTTTTACCGAGAGAGTGAGTATACTCTACTGCAGACTTCAACTCGTCATCCGTAAAATTATCGGAAAAAGCGCGCAAGGAAAAAGTTTTTCCGCCAACGTAAACTGCGTCCGCACCAAAGTTAAGCGCTGTTTTAAGTTTTGAAAAGTTGCCCGCAGGCGCTAAAAGTTCAATCTTTTTCATAAGTAATCCTTATTTTTGGTCGTTGTAGTTTATAACAGTTTATTCAATGCGTTCTTTAAGAAGTCAGAAACAAGCAAGACAAGGCTCGTGAAGTTTTTGGGGTGAGATAAACCTCTTTGGTTATCGAAGTCCAAAAACAAAACAGTAACGAAGTATTGCGCCGTTTATCACTTCTTAAAAGAGATTGATATTCCGTCGCCAACATCGAAAAAGCAAGTAATCAACTCGTTATCGGAGGCTAAAAGTTCGTTGTACTCGCCTATCTTTCTTGCAAGTGAGCGATATTCGCGCGGTGGCTCTTTCTCACCGGAAACGTATCCTCTAAACAACACGTTATCGGTAAAGAGAACCCCTCCCTTTTTAAGTAGCCCTTTAAGCACGGGGAGCAACCTTGAATAGCTTGCCTTGTTGCAATCTAAAAAGATAAAGTCAAACTCCCCTTGAATTTGGGTGGCGGATTCGTAACTATCGCCTAAAATGCAAGTAACCCTATCGTAAACGCCAAACTTTTTAAAGTTTTTTATCGCCTCTTCTTGAGATGGCTGATGCTTTTCAATGGTTGTGAGCTTTGCCGTTTTTTGAGTTAACAGCATTGCCGTTCCCGAACAGCCCGTAGCCGTGCCAAGCTCCAAAATATTTTCAGGGTTTTTTATTAAAACGGCGAGAAGAAGTTCGGATAAGCTCTCGTCTAAAATAGTAGGAATTCCGCTTTCTTTATAAAATTTTCTAAGCGCGTTAAGCTCTTCAGGTAGAGAAAACTCCGCGCTTTTTTCAGTTAGTTTCTTAACGTAATTATTTATCATACTTCAGTAATAACGGGTAAAATCATAGGATTTTTCTTAATCTTTTTGAAAACGTAATCTCTAAGCTTTTTCCTCAAGCTGTTTCTAAGCTCGGTTTTATCGCCTGCTGATTTTACGTTGTAGTTTGAAAATACCTTTAAAATAATTGCCTTCATATCGGCAACGTGCTCGTCGGTAAGCCCAGCACCCTTGCCTATAACGTCCGGCTCTTGCAAAATTAAACCGCTTTCTGCCGAGATACACACCACCGCAACTACAATGCCTTCAGCAGATATATATCGCCTATCTCTAACAACGCTCGGCGCTTCTCCTACGGAAAGCCCGTCAACAAGCCTACTGCCCGCAGGGAATTTTTCACCTCGGCGCATAGTCTTTGCCGTTAACTCAACGGTATCGCCTATATCGCAAATTAAGCTTTGGCTATCCTTAAGCCCCATCTCCTTTGCAAGTTCAACGTGCTTTTTGAGATGGCGGTATTCACCGTGAACGGGAATAAAGAACTTAGGGCGAATAAGCGAGTGCATAATTTTAAGTTCTTCTTGGCAAGCGTGACCAGAGGCGTGAATTTTCTCCAAACTCTCGTACACTACCTCTGCACCCTTTCTATACAAGTTATTTATAACTTGATAGATATTTTTCTCATTGCCGGGAATGGGCGATGCGGAAATTATAATCGTATCGTTTCTACCGATAGTAACGTCACGCGATTCGCCTGACGCCATGCGCGTAAGCGCGCTCATAGGCTCGCCCTGAGAGCCCGTTGAGATAACTACGAGTTCTTTATCAGGGATATTCTTAATGCGTTCAATATCAACTAAAATATCTTTAGGAACGGAAAGTTCGCCTATACTTCTCGCAGCCTCAATAACGTTTAGCATACTTCTACCAGACAGCGCAACTTTTCTCTTGTTTTTTTGAGCGAGGTTGAGTATTTGCTGTATGCGGTAAACGTTCGAGGCAAAAGTTGCAACTATTAAACGGCGGTGCTTGTTTTGAGAAAACAACCTATCCAAGTTATCGTAAACAACGCTTTCGCTCATAGAGTATCCCGAGCGCTCAACGTTAGTTGATTCGCACATCATAAGCAACACTTTGCGCTTGCCTATTTCAGTTAATCGAGCAAGGTCGATAATATCGTTACCTATCGGCGTTAAGTCAACCTTAAAGTCACCCGAGTGGAAAACTATGCCGACAGGCGTGTTGATTGAGAGCGCAACAGCACCTGCTATCGAGTGGTTAACGTTGACAAATTCAACGGAAAAGCACCCCGCTTTTATAACCGTTTTAGGCTCAACAGAAAAAAGCTTTGCACCTTTAACACCTTGTTCTTTTATTTTGTTTTCAAGTAGCGTAAGCGTGAGTTTAGTTCCGTAAACGGGAACGTCAAGTTCTTTTAAAAGATACGGAACACCACCTATATGATCCTCGTGCCCGTGAGTTAAAAATAAGCCTTTAATCTTCTCTTTGTTTTGAATTATATAAGTAATATCTGGGATAACGAGGTCAATTCCCGGCATATCTTGCGTTGGAAAGGTAAGCCCCGCATCGATTATTATTATATCTTTTTGAAATTCCAAGGCGGTCATATTTTTACCTATCTCACCTACACCGCCTAAAAATCTCACTTTTAACGTATTCTTGTTTTTCATAACTAGCAAAAAATTCCTTTATATTAAAATACTTTTAATAGTATTTTAGCACAGTTTGCCTATTTTGTAAACACAAATTAAAAACCAACTTTATATTCGACCTTTTATAACAAAAAAAGCACGGCTAACCGTGCTTTTTTATTAAATTTTAAAGTTCAACCTCACCGTCGGAACAAATAACTTTAGTTGCGGGAACGTTATAGTTCCAGCCATAGTATTTTGTTATATTGTTCCATTGAGTAGTAGTTCCATTGAACTCTATACCCGCGAGCGAACTGCAACCTTGAAACGCACCTTGCCCTATACTCGTTACGGTATCTGGAATTATTACACTTTCAAGCGTTGTAAAATTACGAAATGCCGATTCGCTAATAAATCTACAGTTACTATCAATCTCTACAGTTGTCCCACTATAAGTAACTGAGAATAAATATAAATATGGATTTTTTGTATTGCCTAAATACTTAATATTGTCTTTTACGTTATATTCGAGTTTACTGCAACTAGTAAACACATTGTTTCCCATGCTCGTTACAGTATCCGGTATTGTAACTTTCTTAAGCGAGCTACAACCACTAAATACTCTGTTCCCTATATTCGTTACGCTGTTAGGTATTTCAACGCTTTCAAGTGATGTGCAACCACAAAACGCGTAATCATCTATACTTGCAACCGTTGCGGGTATTTCAACGCTTTCAAGTGAAGTGCAATTACAAAACGCGCTATCACCTATACTTGTTACCGTTGCGGGTATTTCTACCGACTTTATTGATTTACAAAAATAAAACGCATTCCTTGATATTGTAGTTGCAGTACTAAGTTCAACCTCGGTTAATAATACTCCCTTTATATGCAAATCTTTAGCAAACTGAGTAAGATTCCCAGCAAAAGGATGTTCTATTTCCACCCAATCGTTTATATCCCCAAGATAGTTGACGTAAGATATAAGAGTGCAACCGCCAAAAGAGCCGTTATCGCTTATGCTCGTTATACTTTCACCCAAAGTAACTGAAGTAAGCGAGGTGCAACCATAGAAAGTGTAATCTTCTATACTCGTTACGCCATTTCCTATAAAAACTGAATTAAGCGAAGTGCAACCTCTAAACGCGCTACTACCTATACCTATTACGCTATCGGGAATTTCTATACTCTTAAGTGAAGTACAATCGTGAAACACAAAATCCCCTATACTTGTCAGCTTACTAGGTAGGTCAACACTCTCAAGCGAAGTGCAACCACTAAACGCGCTACTATCTATACTTGTTACACTTTCGGGAATTTCTATACTCTTAAGTGATGTGCAACCATAAAAAGACATTCTTATGCTTGTTATCTTATCAGGTAGGTCAATACTTTCAAGCGAAGTGCAACCGCTAAACGCGCTACTACCTATACTTGTTACGCCATCGGGAATTTCTATACTCTTAAGCGAAGTGCAATCACTAAACGCGCTACTACCTATACTTGTTACGCCATCGGGAATTTCTATACTCTTAAGCGAAGTGCAATCACTAAACGCGCTACTATCTATACTTGTTACGCTATCTGGTATCTTTATACTTTCAAGCGAAGTACAACCTTGAAACAAAGCATAACCTATATTCGTTAAGTTGTTAGATAATTCAACGTTTTTAAGTGAAGTGCAACCATTAAAAGCAAACATTCCTATATCTGTTACTGTATCGGGAATTTTAACGCTTTCAAGTAAAGTGCAGTTATCAAACGCCATAGATATATACGTTACGGGATAACCCTCATAATAATCTAAAACCTCAACCTCGGCTTGATTAGACTGGCATTCAAGTAAAACAGCGTATGAATTATCTTTCACAACGTAACACATTCCACCAAGCGAGGCACTAGTCGAAGCAATAGAATAAATTACACCATTATCAGTTATAGCATAAGGTATCGCTGAAAAGGTTTTATAATTAAGATGCTCGTACACTTTATTAAGCGCGGTTGCTAAACCGCTTTCATCATTTTCAAGTTCAGGCTTTTTTGATAATATCCAAGACGAAAGCGTTTCTTTATCAAATAAAATGCCCGTAGTATAAGTAAAACTATCGGATAGAACTTGATTTGTTTTTGACGTTACGTTGACGCCGTCTAAAGCGTCAACGTTTTCAGAAAGAGTTTTAGAGTAGTCAATATATACGCCGTTTCCAAATTTTTCGTAAGGGAAAATAATAGCGCCGAATGTATAAACTGAAGATGGGTTTGCCTCAATCCAATCGGAGCCTACTTTACATTCAAATTTTAGTAATTTATCCCCGTTGCCATTGTCTTCAACCGATTCAAAGTAAGCGTGAAAACCGCTAATTTCTTCAGCCTTAACCATAGTGTTAGGTAAAAACGTTGCAATCGCAAAAACAACGCTTAGCGTGCAAACAAAAATTACTAAAGATAATATATTCTTCTTAATGCTTGTTTTCATACTAACACCTCACTAATTAAGCCATTCGCTATCAAGCCAGCTCTCTTTAACGTGAGCATAGTCTTGAACGGTGGACGTAGTTACTATGTCAACGAAGTTATACAAAATAACTTCAATTGACGGTGATAAATAGTTTTTTTTCATATTATACACCTTCCTATTACAAGTATACTTGTAACTCAATATTATCACAATTATACTTGTTAAGTCAATAAAAATACAAGTATTATTGTAAACTATAAATATGAAGGAATTTAGTAAAGTTTTAATTGAACTCCGCAAAGAGAGTAAAATAAGTCAGCAAAAGCTGGCGCATTCGATAGGAGTAACGCAACAATGCATTTCCGAGTGGGAGAAAGGCAATATGGAGCCAACCCTATCAAACCTTATAAAACTTGCCGATTTTTTTGAAATTTCTATTGATTTTTTGGCAGGCAGAACTGAATATTAAAGCACGAAAAAAAGCACGGTATAAAACCGTGCTTTTTTAATCTATTTATTCAGAAATTTCCTTGATATTTGCAAGGATTTTCTTTCTCATATCAATGTATTTATTAAGTTTTTCTCTCTCTTGATCTACAAGGTTTTTGGGCGCTTTTGCCAAGAAACCGTTGTTGGAAAGCTTTCCGTTAGCCCTCGCAATCTCGCTCTCAACCTTTTCAAGCTCGCCTTGCAATCTCGCAATTTCCTTTTCAAAATCAACGAGCTCGCCAAGCGGAATATAAAGTTCGGTTTTATCAAGAACTACGGATACGGTCTTTCCATCAAGCGCATCTTTATTATCGATAAACTTAACTCCGTTAAGGTTTGCAAGCTTTTCAATATACACGAGCGCCTTATTTATAAGGTGCTTTTTCTCTGTAACTACGAATAAATCAACCTTTTTCGACGGTGCACAGCCACTATCCGCTCTAATTTGACGGATTGCGGTTATTATATCCATAACGTAACGGCAATCTTCCGCGTCCTTACGATATGCAAGCTTTGCATTGTATCTCGGATACTCGGAAATCATTATGCTCTCGTTTACACCGGGGATATGCTGATAAATCTCCTCCGTGATAAACGGAATATAGGGGTGAAGAAGTTTTAAAGTATTCTTTAACACGTAGATTAAAACGCTGAGTACCCCCGTCTTCTTCTCCTCGTCAGTTCCGTATAAATAAGGCTTAGAAAGTTCGATATACCAGTCGCAGAAATCGTTCCAGAAGAAGTCTTGGAGCTCACCGCAAGCAAGACCGATTTCGTACTTATTCATATCAACGGTAACCTTTCTTATCGTTGTGTTAAGCCTTGAAATTATCCATTTATCCGCAAGGCTCAATTTAACCTCGGAGATATCTTTTATCTTCTTGCCCTCGCAGTTCATTAAAACGAAACGAGATGCGTTCCAAATCTTGTTGATGTAATTTCTACAACCCTCGATTTTATCTTTAGAGAACCTCGTGTCACTACCGGGCGCTATGCCGTTTAAAAGGGCGTAACGCAAAGTATCAGCGCCGTACTCGTCAATAATTTCAAGCGGGTCGATACCGTTGCCTAAGCTTTTACTCATCTTCCTGCCCTGCGCGTCACGAACGAGGCCGTGAATTAAAACGTCACGGAAAGGAATGTGACCGGTGTGCTCTAAGCCCGAGAATATCATACGAGCTACCCAGAAGAAAATTATATCGTATGCGGTAACGAGCAAATCGGTAGGATAGAAGTATTTAAGGTCCTCCGTCTTTTCAGGATAACCGAGCGTTGAGAACGGCCAGAGCGCTGAGGAGAACCAAGTATCCAAAACGTCCTCATCCTGATGCATCTTTTTGCTGTTACACTTAGGGCATACCGTTACGTCAGTTTTAGAAACTACCATCTCACCACAGTCTTCACAATAGTAAGCAGGTATTCTATGACCCCACCAAAGCTGACGGGAAATACACCAGTCTCTAATGTTTTCCATCCAGTTATAATAAATCTTGGTAAAGCGTTCGGGATTGAACTTAATGCTCTTTTTCTTAACTACGTCAATCGCGGGATTTGCAAGGGGTTCCATTTTTACGAACCATTGCTTAGAAATGATAGGTTCAACTATAGTTGAACAGCGATAGCAATGACCAACGTTGTGAGCGTAAGCCTCAGTCTTTTCCAAAAGACCAAGCGCCTCTAAATCTTTAATTACTTGCTTTCTACACTCAAACCTATCAAGACCTGCGTACTTGCCAGCCTCTTCGTTCATAGTGCCGTCGTCATTCATAGTTTTGATAACGGGGAGATTGTGGCGAAGACCTACCTCAAAGTCGTTCGGGTCGTGCGCGGGAGTAATCTTTACTGCGCCCGTACCAAAATCAAGCTCAACGTAATCGTCCTCAACCAAGGGAATTTCACGGTTGGCAAGAGGAAGAATTAAGGTTTTGCCTAAGATATCTTTATATCTCTCGTCTTTGGGGTTAACTGCAACTGCAACGTCACCAAGCATAGTTTCAGGGCGCGTAGTTGCAACTACAACGTATCTATCCTCACCCTTTACTTGATACTTGATGTGCCATAAACCGGACTGCTCTTCGGTATAATCAACCTCGGCGTCAGAAAGCGCGGTTTTACATACTGGACACCAGTTGATAATTCTCTTACCCTGATAAATAAGACCCTTTTCATAAAGGTTTACGAAAACCTCTCTTACAGCCTTATTTAAATTTTCGTCCATAGTGAACGCCAAGCGCGACCAGTCGCACGAAGAACCGAGTTTTTTAAGCTGTTCGATAATTCTACCGCCGTACTTTTCTTTCCACGCCCAAGCGCGAACGAGAAATTCTTCACGCCCGATTTGTTCTTTCGTTAAGCCCTCCTCGCGAAGTGCGTCAACAATCTTAACCTCAGTTGCGATAGACGCGTGGTCCGTACCCGGCAACCACAACGTTTCATAACCCTGCATACGCTTAAACCTTATGATACTGTCTTGTATCGAATCGTTAAGCGCGTGCCCCATGTGGAGCTGACCAGTTATGTTCGGCGGGGGAATTACCACGGTAAAAGGAACTTTATCGGGGTTGGGTTTTGCTTTAAAGTAACCCTTTTCCTCCCACTCTTTGTAAATTCTATCCTCAAACGATTTAGGATTGTAGGTTGTTGAAATTTCCATAATTTTTCTCCAAAAGAGTAATTGACTTTATTTAAAAAGAATAGTTGACTTTTTATAGTATATAAAATTTTTAAATTATTGTCAAACAAAACTTTGCTTTCATACAATGTATTATTCCTTAAATTTTATCGGAGATAATTAAATGAAAAAACTTATTGCAATTTTATCAACATTTATATTGCTCGCATTTCCCCTTACCGCCTGCAAAAAAGGCGGTGACGACGGGGTTTTGCGTGTAAACGAAGTTACCGACTCGTTTTTCTACGCCCCTTTCTACGTAGCTATCGAAAAGGGGTTTTTTGAAGAGGAAGGCTTACAAATAGAACTCACTAACGGTGGCGGGTCTGACGTTTCAATGACGGCTCTCCTATCCAAAAACGCTGATATTATCTTAGCTGGACCTGAAACCGCAGTTTACGTTAACCGCCAAAAGCGTGACGACGCTCCCAAGGTTTTCGCCCAGCTCACCAAGCGCGACGGGTGCTTTTTAATTTCCAAAAAGGAAGAACCAAACTTTTCTTGGCAAGATATTAAAAACAAAGAAATTATCATCGGCAGAAAGGGCGGTCTTCCCGCGATGACTTTCCAGTACGTAGTTAAAAACTTAGGCTTTGTAGAAGGAGTTGACGTAAACCTTAGAACCGATATTCAATTCAACCTTATGGCGCCCACTTTTGAGAGTTCTTCCGCCGATTACGTAACTTTATTCGAACCCGTTGCAACCGAGTTTGTAGCAAGCGGAAAGGGTCATATCGTAGCGAGCGTCGGTGAGTATAGCGGTGAAATTCCCTACACCTCTTTTATCGCTCTTGAAAGCTTTATGAAAGATAATCCCGAAAAGATTGAAAAGTTCGTAAAAGCAATGTATAAGGCGATTAAGTACGTTGAAACGGCATCGGAAGAAGAGGTTGCAAAAGAGCTTGTAAAGCACTTTAAAGGCTCGGATGTCACCTCTACTGCAAAGTCGCTTAAAAACTATAAATCGGTAGACACTTGGATGACGAATATGGCTCTTCCCGAGAGTATGTTCAACACGCTTATTAGCGTTATTACAAGCGCGGGTGAAAGCGCGGACGGCGTGACTTATTTAGACGTTGTTGACAACAGTTTTGCCACCAAAATTTACAATGAACTCTACTAACTAACCGTAATTTTTACGCAAAGGAGAAAGTATGGACGATATACTCGAATTTAAAAACGTTTCCCTAACCTATCAAAGCGACCTTTCGGAAACGATGGCATTAAAAGACCTTTCGTTTACGGTTAAAAACGGTGAATTTGTATCAATCATAGGTCCTTCCGGCT
>JAFQEV010000015.1 GCA_017398825.1 Clostridia bacterium | reverse complement strand
TCCGTTCTTAAGAACGTAGTAGTTAACTTCCCGAGAGCTGAAGGTTATAGTATCAACTCTCACCTTGAATCAGCAAATAAAGGCAACGATACTTATTACGATACGTATGCTTACGGTAGTGGTGCTTTAGGCGGTCAAAACGCGCCCATTAGCACGTCTGCTACTTACGAAAACGTATTAGTATCCTCTGCTATGCCTGTAAACTTCTACTCTAACGCTCCTGCAAAACTTGCTAACGTTACTAGCGTAACTTACGGTGAAAACGAAACCGAACTCTTCTATGACTTTGGTCAATTCACTGGTTTAACCGTTCAACAGGCAGTTAGCCTTGAAACTAGCGCTGAAGATTTCGATATCACTAAGCAAAAGAACAGAGTACTTACCGGTGTTCGCCGTTACGATGACCTTACTGCAATGGCTGCTGATAGCGAATACGCTAACAAGCTTATCGCAACTGGTTTATTCAAAGTTGTAAGTGGTCAATTATTATGGCATAGCCAAACCGCAACTATTGTTGTTGATTCGGCAGTTGATTTTGATGCGGCTGAAGGTGTTTTAAAAACTTCTGTATTAGACGGTCAAACTATTATCTCTGCAACCGCTAACGGTTCGGAAGTTGCTTATACTGAAGGTAAATTTGTTGGCGTTCCCGAACTCAACAATTTAAGCAACACTCAAAACTTCTCAATGGTTATTAAAACTGAAGATGCAATTTATAACTTTAGTAATGTTGCGTACTGGGGATCTGTTATCGAGAATCAGGCAGAACTTAAAGCTGCACTTGATTACGACTATAGCACTAGCAACAAAAACAACCTCGGTTTCTATAAACTTGCTAATAATATCGATATTGACAAGACTACTTGGACTGCTATTGATTATTCCGACTTGAAAGCATCTACTACGTGGAATGGTTTATCTTGTGGTGCTGGTTTTGCTGGTATATTTGACGGTTGCGGTTATACTATTGACTTTAATGGTACTGGTGCAGGCGAATTCGGTATATTCGGAGCAATAGCAACTGGTGGTGGTGTTGGTATTAAACAACCTGCTACCGTTAAAAACCTTGCGATTATTGAATATTCTCAAAACTGGAAACCCGTACTTGCTCAATTTGGTACAAATCACACCTACAATAAAGGTGCTCTCATTGAGAACCTTTACGTAACTTGGCTTAGAACTGCAGTTCAAGCAGGTTTAATCTATGAACCTTCTAATGCCGGTACTATTATTAGAAACGTAATGGTCAACATTGAAAACAACGTGTCTTACGGTAAAGACGTAGCTGAGGGTGGATACGAAAACATGTCTTTAGGTTACTACGGCGGTACCTTGTACTCGAGCTTACGTCGTGCAAGTACAAACGTAGCTAATATTACTGAAAGTTTCGTATCGTTAGGTAAGGGCGCACTCGTTAAGAATGCAAGCTCTATAGCAACTACCTCTTACGAGAAGTGGTTTAAGACTACTGGTTCTGCAGCTCCGTACACTCACAATCTTAAGAACGCTGGTTGGGCTGACGCTAACGGTGGTGGCACTTACAATCCTGAGCTTTACTTCGGTTACGCATCCAACATGGAATATGGTGATACGACCATCAATAGAGGTATGAAGGCTGGCTTTGCTACTATAGCTGCAAATTACACAACCAGTGCTGCTATCGCAGGTTACTACTGTGCTGAGTGTGGTGAGGTATTCTCGCTCGAGGCTGGCAACTGTACTACTTGTAGCGTTGCGCTTACTCAGTCTGCAAACCTTTGGAGAGAGGCAATCTCTTACAAGTGGGAATTCACTAAGTGTTCTACTGTTAACAATGATGCTGCATCCACTACTGGTGAAATGGTATTTGCTAATACCTATAAGTTCGCTAGCACTGCTGACATGAAGGCGGCTTACAATGCAAACAATGCCTTGTTCGCATCTTTCGTAGGCGACGCAGGTAACGGTCTCTGGGCTGTTAACGGCGGTGCTCTTACTTGGGTAGGTAATACTACTGCTGCATAAGCAAACTAACTAAAAGAAATACTGTAGGATTTTTCCTACAGTATTTTTTTATGCACTTGTAATAAAATTCGACAAAAAATCTTAAAAACTGCAAAAAGTTAACTAAAAATTAACTTTAATATGTTTTAATGATAATGGTATTTTATGATAGGTATATATAATATACCTAAAATGGAGTGTAGTTGTGAATTTTATTGATGCATCAACTTTAAAAAGCATGCTTATTGCAGGTGCTAACGAGCTTAGCGCCAACGTTAAAATAGTCAACGAACTTAACGTGTTCCCCGTTCCTGATGGTGACACGGGTTTCAATATGCTCAAAACCGTTGAGGGCGGTATTATAAAAATTAAAGATTACGAGGGTGACAGCGTAGGTGAACTTATGTCAGCTTTTGCAAGCGGTAGTTTGCTCGGCGCAAGAGGCAACTCGGGCGTAATACTCTCTCAAATGTTTAAGGGTATGTCAAACGGTTTGCAAGGCGTTCAATATGCAACGGTTGCCCATTTGAAAAATGCGTTTAACGAGGGTGTCAAGTGTTCATATTCGGCAGTTCAAAATCCTGTTGAGGGAACTATCTTAACCGTGTTCCGTATGGCTACTGAATACACGTGCGCAAACGTTAGTGATGACGCGCCCGTTGAAGAGTTTATTAAAGTACACGTGGAAGAGGCGTCCAAAGTGCTCGTTCAAACTAAGGAAATGCTCCCCGTACTTAAGGAATCTGACGTTGTTGATAGTGGCGGTGCTGGTTACGTTTACGTTGCAGATGGTTGGCTTAAAATGCTCACCGGTGAAGAAGTTGCCGTTACGTTTGATGCGGGTGAAGAAGAGACCACCTCGGTTGATCTTTCTCTTTTTACAAGTGATAGCGTATTAACTTACGGCTACTGTACTGAATTTTTATTAAGACTTCAAAAATCTAAGGTAGACGTTGATAACTTTGATGAAAAAGTAATCGTTTCCGAGCTTGAGGCTTTGGGTGGTGACAGTATTGTTGCTTTCAAGACTGAGGATATTGTTAAAATTCACGTGCACATCAAAACCCCTGGCGAAGTATTAAACGTATGCCAACGTTACGGTGAGTTTTTGACCTTAAAGATTGAGAATATGACTCTTCAGCACAACGAAACGAAGAAGAAAACCCCCTCCAAGAGCGTAGGCGTAGTAGCAGTTGCCTCGGGTGACGGGTTTAAGGAAATCTTCTCCGATTTAGGAGCGGACGTTATCGTTGACGGAGGTCAAACCTCAAATCCCTCCACTCAAGATTTTATATCCGCGTTTGATGAGGTCAATGCGAAAACTATTTTAGTTCTTCCTAACAACTCAAACGTTATTCTCACGGCAATGCAGTCGGCAAAGATGTACGAAGGCGCAAATATCTTCGTAATCAACACCAAAACTTTACAGCAAGGCTACGTTGCTCTCTCGCTCATCAATACCGGAGCTGAGGACTTTGAAACTCACGTTTCCGAGATTGAAGAAATGCTTTTAGACGTTGTTGGAATTGACGTAACTTACGCAGTTCGCAACGCCACCGTTGACGGTAAGAGTGTAAAGCAAGGCGATTTTATGGGAATATCGGGAAAAAGCCTTTTAGCAACCGCGCACAATAAAGTTACTGCAGGCATTAAGGCAATCAAAGAGGTTGATAGTCTTGACGAAAAAGAACTTTTAACCGTGTTCATCGGTGCAGACGTTACTGATGAAGAACGCGAGGCGTTTGAAGAGCAGGTTGCAAGCGAATTCCCCGACCTTGAGTATTGCCCCTACGACGGTGGGCAGGACGTTTATTCCTTTCTTATTTGTCTTGAATAATTTTTAATCCGTTATAAACTGCGTTATGCTACGTTTACTGCCGTCAAGTTACGACTGTAATGACCAAAGAGGTCTATTACACCCGATAACTTGCCGTCGAGCCTTGCCTAACTTGTTTCTAACGTCTTAAACGAGTTTAATCCGTTATTTGCGTCGTATAACTGCGTTACTGCTTAGTGTTTTGACTTCGACAACCAACAAGGTTAGTCTCATCCAAAACACGTCGCGAGCCTTGTTCTACTCGCAACTAACGTCTTAAATTTTAATCCGTTATTTGCGTCGCAACACGCATAGATTGTCAAGCGTTAACCTAAAGGTAAACGCCAAGACAAAAAAGCGGTTGCTCCTTTATCCCAAAATTCTTTTTATACTAAAAACAATTTCGGGAACCCTATTATTTGCAACTAACGTCTTAAAATGTCACGTTGTTCAAGCCTAGCAACTAACGTCTTAAAATGTCACGTTGTTCATGCCTTCTTGTTTCTAAAATATCACGTTGTTCAAGCTTAAAACGTTCTATTAAACTAATTAATTAAAAAACAATTAAAAACCGCCGAAAACGGCGCAAAAATAATTAAAAACATCAAAGGAGATGTGTTTATGAGTAAAAGACTCGTTGTTGGAACTTCCAGCGGTGCTTTGTATCTTGCACCCGAAAGATATCAAGATAAAGATATCAAAATTATACCCTTAGGTCTTATTTTTAAGGGTGAAGAGTATGAGGAAAATAAAGTTGACGCTAAAGCTTTTTACGCTGAGCTTGAAACTTTAAAAAACCCCAAGGAAAATCTTCCTCGTTCTTCCATGGCAAAAGCTGACGATATTAGGGCAGTGTATCAAGAGGCTGTTGATAACGGGTATGACGAGGTTATCGTTGTTTGTTTATCCTCCTATTTGTCGGGAACTTATTCTTTATTCCAAACTGTAGCTAAAGAGTTTGAAGATAAGTTAAAAATTACAATCGTTGATACTAAAATTTGTTCTTTCCCCGAAGGTTATCTTTGCCACCTTGCTAAAAAGCTTGTTGACGAGGGTGTTCCCACCGAGCAAATCGTTAAGGAACTCGAGTGGGTTAAAAAGACTCAACAGTTTATCGGTGTTGACGCAAAGCTCGATTACCTTATCTATAACGGAAGGCTTAAAGGCGGTAAGGCGTTTATGGGTAAAATGCTCAGCATTTGTCCTTTAGTTGGCTTTGACCGTGACGGCGTTTTGGGTTCAATCAGAACCGTTCGCACGCCTAAAAAAGCGCTCCACGAGCTTTGCAAAGAAATTCTTCCCTTAATCGGTGATAGAAAGCCCGAGGACTACATCTTATATCACATCTACACGGGCGAAAGCATTCTTGATACTCTCAAGGAAATTGAGAAAGAATACGGCATCAAGGTAAATCACGAGCAAGTTATGATGACTCCGGGCCCCGGTTCTTCTAACGGACCTTGGCTTGCAGGTTACGGGTTGTCCTTTATTCGCCGTGACGACGAACCCTTAGACTAATCCGTTATAAACGGCACACAAGGTCGTTACTGCCAAGCCGTTGCATTTACGATGACCGATAAGGTCTATCGTAATCGCCCCGCCTTGTCGAGCCTACTTGTGTTTGTTTCTAACGCCTTATTTTTAAGCCGTTATTTCGGGCATTATACTGCGTTGTGCTGTGCTTTGCTCACTTTTGTACAACAAGTACATCTACTATCACTTTCACGAGCCTTGCCTAACTCGCAAATAACGCCTTAAAATCTTCTATCAAGCTACGTAATATATTTTCACAGGTTGACAAATTTTAAAAGTCTATGATAAAAATCAAACAAGTTCTAACGAAAAAAGACCGTAAAGAGTTCGTTAATTTCCCTTTAAGGCTTTATAAAAACAACCCTTATTTCGTGCCTCCCATCTATATGGACGAAATGAGTGTTTTTACCGATAAAAACGCATATTTAAAGACGTGCGACCAAGTTTTTTTCCTCGCTGAAAAGGACGGGAAAACCGTTGGTAGAATTCAAGGTATAGTTCAAAAGGTCTACAATGAAATGAATAGCGAAAAGCGCATCAGATTTACGCGCTTTGACTGCATTGACGATCTTGAGGTATCTACCGCGCTTTTCAATGCGCTTGAGGAGTACGCTAAAGCCAACGGCTTTGATACCGTATGCGGACCTTTAGGTTATAGCGATTTAGAGCGCGAAGGTTTGTTAATCGAGGGCTTTGAAGAACTTTCAACGTATGAAGAGCAGTACAACTATTCATATTACCAAAAGCACATAGAAAATATGGGCTATGAAAAGGAAATCGACTGGGTAGAATATCAAGTTATGCTCCCTGACGAGCCGAACGAAAAGTTAAAGCGCGTTTCCGAGCATGCCTTAAGGCTTTCAAACTTGCACCTTGCTGACCTTAGCAAAATGAGCAATGCGGAAATTATTGAAAAGTATAAGGACGGCATTTTCCATTGCATAGACGAGTGCTACAAGCACTTATACGGCACTGTTCCTTTCGATAAAGATAGTATGGAGCAGGTTGTTGAGGGCTTTAAGATAGCAGTCAACAAAGATTTTTTAATAATCGTTTTAGATGAAAACGAAAACGTCGTTGCGTTTGCACTTGCGTTGCCGTCGCTTTCAAAGGCGCTCCAAAAGAGTGGTGGTAGGCTTACTATCCCTGCGATATTTAGGCTATTAAGGGCAATTAAAAAGCCTGAAATTATCGATATGGCGCTTATCGGCGTACTTCCAAAATATCAGTCAAAGGGCGTAAATGCAGTTGCTCTTCAATCGCTCGTTGAAATGTTTAAGAAAAACAACCTTAAGTATTGCGAAACGAATTTGAATTTGGAAACTAATCACCAAGTTCAAGCTCAATGGAAATATTTTAAGGTTCGCCAACACAAGCGTCGCAGGGCGTTTATTAAAAAACTGTAACAAACAAAATTCCCGTATAAAATCGGGAATTTTTTTAATTTTATATAGAAATATAAAAATTAATAGTGTATAATTAACGTAAATAAGATTTTAGGGAGATATTTATGGCTTACGAAATTAAAAACAACACTTTCAAATTATCGGTAGACGAGCTTGGTTACGTTACCGAGTTTTGTTATAACGGCAGGGATAGCGTTTGTGAAAGAACCCCCGTTTGCATTTTAACGAAAAACGATAAGAGTGAAAGTTATCCAACTTCTGCAAGCTATCAAGATAATATTTTAAACGTAGTGTTTGATTGCGGGGTAGAGATTTCCGTTGCCGTTAAGTTATACGATGAGTTTATAACCTTTACGTTAGATAACGTAATAGGTTCAGATTTTCACTCCGTATCATTTTTCAATGCAAAGGTAAATATCGATTACGACAATGAGGAAAAAGATGAAAACGCATTGTCCGCTTGCCTTATTTCCTTAACGCTTGCAACGCACATGAAAGAGCACTCGGGCAAAAACGAGGTGTTGAGGGCGACTGCGTATACGCATATAGGATTAGCTGGAAACAAGAGAAGTCCTTACAAGCCTGCATGTGCTGTAACGCTTTGCAAGAACAAAGATTTAATCCGCATTGAGCGCGATATATTAGATATTATTCCCGACGGTGAGCTCCCCAAGAGCAAGCGCGGTGGTCCATACGCTAAGAACGTAAGCGAGAGTGCGGGTAAAACTTATACTCTTCATTGGACTGTTATCAATAAAGAAAATTTCAAAGAGCAGGTTGAGTATTTTAAAAGCTTTGGGATTGAGCAAATTAACATTCACAACTCAATGGTATATTACGCCGGTTCGTACGATATTATGGAAAGTGCATACCCTGGTGGGCTTAAAGAGTTTAAGGAAATTACTCAAATGCTCAAAGCCGAGGGTTTTGAACTCGGTTTCCACCCATACGTTTTCTTTATCAACCCAAAAGATAAGTACGTAACTCCCGTTCCTCACGACGATATTGACGTTTTGAGAGAGTTTACTTTAAAAGAGGATATGGGGCTTAGCGATACGGAAATTTTTACAGTAGAGCGACTTGACGGGGTTACTCCGTTTATGTCCTACGTATTTCTAAATTCTCAAACGCTTAGGATTGACGATGAGCTTGTAAAGTTCAAAGCGGTTGACGAATCGGGTAGGTTTTACGAGGTAGAGCGCGGTGCGCTTGGAACTAAGATTGCCGAGCATAAAAAAGGCGCTAAAATATCTCAATATAAAGAGTATTTTTACCATTATCTCGCAAAGCCGGGCTCTGAACTTTTCTACCAAATTGCAAGGAATATGGCAAAGCTATACAACGAGATAGGCTTTGACTCTATGTATTTTGACGCGCTTGACGGAGCTGCTCAGCTTGACGGTGAGGACTACGCTTGGTATCACGCAATGGATTTCGTTCGCGAATTCTTTGCGCATATCGACCATGACCCGACCTTTGATGCCTGCCACAATATGCAGTATACGGGCACTTGGTTCGTTCGCTCGAGATTTGGTGCGCTTGATAGGGAAGTTATCGCTTATAACGATTACAAGGAGGCTCAAGCGCATTATAACAAAAAGGTTGCAAGGCGTATGGGCGTAGCGGAAGAGTTCGGTTGGCTTGAGCTTTATCCCGAAACTCCGCGCTCCGATTATTATTTACAGCTTATTCCGCAGAGGAAGGAAAATTTTGCTTTCTTATACGGCAAGCTTATGGCGACTGGCGGTTGCACCACTTATCTTGAAATAGTGCCCAAAAAGCAACAAATTCCCGCCGTGCTTGAATATCGCGACGTAATTAAAGAATATAACGATTATAAAAACTTGCACCAACTTTCAGAGAGTTCTAAAGAGTATTTGCAAGGCGATAAAGCCGAGTGTCTTATTGATAACGGCGTTTTGAAAAAGGCAAGCTTTAACGTTTACCGTTTCGAGCATCCCGATAAGGTTAACAATATAGTTAACAAATTCGATAAGCAAAAGCCCTTTATCCGCATTGAAAACCTCTACAGCGCTAAAGATTACGATAGTGACGGAATTATCATTCGCGACGGTTGCACTCTAAAAGACGGTGACGTTTTAAAGAGCGTATTCCCCGAGGTTGACCTTTCCAAACACTTAGGTTTAGGCGTTTGGGTTAAGGGTGATAACGGCGGTGGTCTTATCGAGTTTACAATAGGTCTTCTTAAAGGAAACACTCCTTGCCGTGGTGTTATGTATATAAGAAACGATTTCGTGGGTTGGAGATACTTTGCACTCGTTGAACACCAGCAGGGTGACGAGAGGGAAGTTCCTATCGAAGAGATTGACAACTCAACGTACCACAACCTTCAAAAGTTCTACGGCTACTACATTTCATCCGTTGATTACACTAAGGTTGAAACTTTTGATATAAACTATCGAGGTGGCGGTAGCGTTGAATTAAAGCCCATTAAGGCGGTAGGGCACGAAGAGCGCGAGCTCGTTAACCCCGCGCTTGTTATCAATGGCAAGAAGATAAAATTCAACGCAACCTTGCGTTCTACCGACACTTTAGAGTGTGATTATAACGGCAACGTTCGCGTGATTGACAAAAAGTTTAACCTCTTGGCAACGCCTACGTTCGAGGGTGAACTCCCCGTAATTTTAAGTGGTGATAACGTAGCTACTTTTGAAAGCGATAGCGCAAAGCAAACTCGCGTTAGAATAACGATAGGCTTGCTCGGCGAAAATTTAGAATGATAAGGCTCTATCACAACCTACGCCTGATAAGATTATGCCTGAAACGTGGCGTAATCCATCGTTAAAGCCACTCGGCAAGACAAAGAGTGTTGCCATCGGGCTTTGCCTTGTCTTTCACCGCGTTTGAGGCATCCTCTTTAAATCAGTCATAAATTGTGACAAAGCCAAATGATAAAAAAACGCTCCCAAGTCGGAGCGTTTTGTATTGACTATTTTTAATATATATATTAAAATAGTATTATGAGAATTTTAGGCATTGACCCGGGGCTTGCAACAGTAGGCTGGGGAGTGATTGACGTTGAGAGGGGTAAACCCAAAGTTGTTTCTTACGGCGTTATCTTAACCCCTAAGGAAAAAAGACTACCTGAGCGCCTCGCGATTATTGAAGAGGACGTAAAGTCAATAATAGATAAGTATAAGCCCGATGAAATTGCGCTTGAAGAATTGTTCTTTAACAGCAACGTAACCACGGCAATCAACGTGGCGCAGGCGCGTGGAGTTATACTAGTTACGGCGATAAAGGGCAGTAACGGCAAGCTTTACGAATACACGCCCTTACAAATCAAGCAGGCGTTAACCGGTTACGGCAGGGCGGAGAAACGCCAAATTCAAGAAATGACGAAGACGTTTTTGGGGCTTTCCAAAATCCCCAAGCCCGATGATGCTGCCGATGCTTTGGCAGTTGCTCTCACTCACTCACAAACGAGCACGAGTTTGAGTGCGGGTTTCCAAATAAGGTGATTTATGATAGGATATTTGAGTGGAAAATTATTATCTCACGGTGAAAACGGGCTCGTTTTGTTAGAAACGGGTGGAATAGGTTACGAGGTTACTTGTTCGGCTGAGGCTTATGAGCTTTTAGTCAACAGCGGTGGCGGTTCAATTTACACCTATTTAAACGTTAGAGAGGACGGGTTTTATCTTTACGGCTTTATCTCTCCCGAAGAGAAAAATATGTTCTTAAAGTTAATTACGGTATCTGGCGTTGGTCCTAAAATGGGCATAGCGGTGCTTTCCTCGATGCCTCTTAACGACCTTGCCTTTATCATTGCCTCGCAGGACGTTAAGTCACTTTCTAAGGTAAAGGGCTTAGGTAAAAAGACGGCTGAGAGAATTATTCTCGAGCTTAGAGAAAACATTTCTCAACTCGACCTTCCCGAAAAGAAGTCTAAAACAGCTACCGCGCTTAGCGGAATTGATGAGGACGCGCTCATTGCACTTATGAGCTTAGGCTTTTCAAGGGCTGAGAGCGAGCAGGCTATAGCCGTTGCCAAAGAGCGCGGTGCTGATACCATTGAAACTATTATCACGATAGCGTTACAAACTATAAGGTAAGTCAAAATAATCCGAACGTTGCCTTAATGCACGTATATTCACTATACGGCTTTACTCGTCTATTATGAAATCTACTCAAATTTTCACATTTTAAGGTGCTACGCAATTTTGAGTTAGAAAATTTTAGTTTAGGCGAGGCAAAGACTGACGGCAATAGTTTGGACTATTGCCTATGGGCTTTAACAAAGTATAAAATAAAATTAGCAAGTCAAAATCAAAGTTCGGATTATATTGACTTGCCTAAGGTAGATTATGATAGACGAACACGTTATAGATTTTGAAACTGAAGAACGCGTTGTTGACGTGGAGAGAACCGTTTATGACGACGTTGAAAATATTTTGCGTCCCAAGTCAATGGATGGGTACGTTGGTCAAGAAAAGGTTAAGGATAATTTGACCGTATTTATGAAAGCAGCCAAACTTCGCGGTGAGGCGCTCGACCACGTTTTGTTATATGGTCCTCCCGGTCTTGGTAAAACCACGCTCGCACACATTATTGCGGCGGAAATGGGTACGCAGATAAAAATCACATCCGGTCCCGCTATTGAAAAGACGGGTGATTTAGCTGCAATCCTTTCCAACCTCAACGATGGAGACGTATTGTTTATTGACGAAATTCACCGCCTCCGCCACAATATCGAAGAGGTTTTATATCCTGCAATGGAAGACTTTTCGCTCGACTTGATACTCGGCAAAGGTCCGTCCGCAAGAACGGTGCAAATCCCACTTAAAAAGTTCACGCTTATCGGTGCAACTACCAAAGCAGGTATGCTTTCAAGCCCTTTGAGAGATAGGTTTGGCGTAATGCTCCGCTTAGAGCTTTATTCTACGGAAGAGCTTGCTGAAATTGCAAATCGTTCAAGTAAGACGCTCGGCTTTGAAATTGATAAAGACGCGGCTATCGAGATAGCAAAGAGAAGTCGCGGAACGCCGAGAATAGTAAACAGGCTTTTAAAGAGGGTGAGAGATTTCTCTTCCGTTCTTGGCCACACCGAGATCTTAAAATCGGATGCCGAGCTTGCGCTTAACCGTTTGGATATAGACGGGCTTGGGCTTGACGCTACCGATAAAAATTTACTTCTATCCTTAATTCAAAAGTTTGGCGGTGGCCCTGTTGGGCTTGAAACTCTCGCTGCAACCATAAACGAGGATAAAGACACTATTGAAGATGTTTATGAGCCTTATCTACTCCAGCTCGGCTTTATCGGCAGAACTGCGCGCGGTAGGGTGGCGCTCAAAAGTGCATACGAGCATTTAGGGCTTAAACCACCTCTTAAGGCTGAAACGCAAATGAGCTTATTCGATACGGACGTTTAAAATGCTTAGAAAATCTGACTATTACTACGATTTACCCGAAGAACTTATTGCCCAAACTCCCGTATATCCAAGAGATAGTTCGAGGTTACTCCACTACGATAAGATTTCGGGTAAAATCGAAAATAAAATATTTAGAGATATCTTAGATATCTTTCAAAAGGGAGATCTTCTCGTTATTAACGACACTAAGGTTTTACCTGCACGTATGTTCTCATATACAGAGCACGGTGGCAAGGTGGAAATTCTCCTTCTAAAACGCCATAGCTTAACCGAGTGGGAGGTTATGGTAAAGCCTGGCAAAAAGGCTAAGGAGGGTGCAAGGTTAACGGTAAACGAAGAGCTCTCTTTAACCGTTAAATCGAGAACGGAAAGCGGTGGGCGCATAGTTGATTTTATATTTGACGGTGTGTTTGAAGATATTATTTCAAGGGTTGGCGAAATGCCCCTTCCTCCGTATATCAAGGCAAAGCTTGAAGATCAAGACAGGTATCAAACGGTATACGCTAAAAACCTCGGCTCGTCCGCAGCGCCGACGGCTGGATTGCACTTTACGCCAGAGCTTATATCCGCACTCAAAGATAAAGGCGTTGAATTTGCCACCGTTGAGTTGAAAGTGGGGCTTGGAACTTTCCGTCCCGTAAAAGAAGAAGATTTAACAAATCACGTTATGCATACCGAGTGGTATGAAATAACTAAAGAAAACGCTGAGATTATAAATAGGGCAAAGAGAGAGGGTAGGCGTGTGATAGCGGTTGGAACAACCTCCGTTAGAACTTTAGAAACGGTTGCCGATGACAACGGTTTTGTAAAAGCCGAGTCCGGCGATACCTCAATCTTTATATATCCCCCTTACAAGTTTAAGTGTGTTGACGGGCTTATAACTAATTTCCATCTCCCCGAATCCACTTTAATAATGCTTGTATCCGCATTTTTAACTCGTGAAAAGGTTATGGAAATTTACAACTACGCCGTATCGGAAAGATATCGTTTCTTTTCCTTTGGCGACGCTTGTTTGCTTTTATAAACTTCGTTATACTTCGTTTGCTGACTGCGGTGTGGACTTCGATGACCAACAACGTTTTCTAAAAATCTTATTGCTTAAATAATGGAAAATATGAAAAATTTTTATTTTGAAACCGTTGCTACCGATAAAAACTCGGGAGCAAGAGCGGGAATACTTCATACGCCCCACGGTGATATTAAAACTCCCGTGTATATGCCCGTTGGCACTCAAGCTACGGTAAAGGGCGTATATCCTCGCGATTTAAACGAGGCTGGCGCTCAAATTATCCTTGCCAACACCTATCATTTATATATGCGCCCGGGCGACGAGATTGTAAAGCAGGCAGGTGGTCTTCATAAGTTTATGAACTATCAAAAGCCCATTTTGACCGACAGCGGTGGCTTTCAAGTGTTTTCGCTTGCCAAACTCAACGATATTAAAGACGACGGTGTTACCTTTCAGTCAAATGTTGACGGCTCAAAGCACTTTATCACGCCCGAAAAGGCAATTCAAATCGAAAATAACCTCGGTGCTGATATCATAATGGCTTTTGATGAATGCTCGGCTTACGGCGTTGATTACAACTGCGCAAAGCGCGCAATGGATAGAACTCACGCTTGGCTTGATAGATGTTACAATTATCACAAGGTAGAAGAGCAAGCGTTATTTCCTATCGTTCAAGGCAATATGTTCAAAGACCTCCGCTTAGAGAGTTTAAGAGCGGTAAAGCCTTACGCTAAATACGGTATGGGCATAGGCGGTTTATCGGTTGGCGAGCCAAAGCAAGTTATGTACGATATGCTCGAGGCTATGTATCCTGAATTTCCGGTAGACGTTCCGAGGTATTTGATGGGCGTTGGTAGCCCTGATTGTCTTATAGAGGGCGTAAAGCGTGGCGTTGATATGTTTGACTGCGTTTTGGCAACTCGAATAGCGAGAAACGGAACGGCTATGACGAGTAGGGGAAAGGTAGTTGTTAGAAACGGAAAGTACAAAAACGATTTTACTCCGCTTGACCCTGAGTGTGATTGTTACTGCTGTCGCAACTACTCAAAGGCGTACCTTCGCCATATGATAAACGTGGGCGAGATGACGGGTGCAATGCTGTTATCCCTTCACAATATCACCTTCCTCGTAAAGCTTATGGAGGGTATGCGCGAGGCGATAATCGGCGGTTATCTTCAAGACTACACGCGTGAGTTTTATGAAAAATATGGGGAATATTGTGAAATCCCCTTAAATTTGAAATAAATACTTGCTAAACGGTTAAAAATATTGTAAAATAGAGAAAGTAAAAAAACGACCTAAAGAGGTTATTAAGGAGAAAGATTATGAATCCTACTATGTTAATTATTTTTGGTTTATTGATTGTTGGTCTTATTGCAATGTCGGCATTCCAAAACAAACAACGCAAAAAGCAAGCTAATCAAGAACAAGAAAAGAGAAACAGAATTTGCGCAGGCACTACCGTTATCACTATCGGTGGCATTATGGGTACCGTAGTATCGGTTGACCTTGACGAAAAGTCTTTCGTTTTAGAGACTAACGGCACTTTAATCAAATTCGATATGCGCGCAATTTACCAAATGCAACTTCCTGCTGAGGTAGAGGCTAAGATTGCTGCTGAGGCTGCTGCTCTCGTTGCTGCACAAGAGGCTGCAAAAGCTCAAAAGAAGGCTCAAAAGAAAGCAAAATCTGCTCCCGCTCCCGAAAAGAAAGAGGAAATTGCAGAAGAAAAGGCTGAAGAAAAAGCTGAATAAGTAATAAAAAACAAAAACTCCGCATAGGTTAAACTAAACCTAAAGCGGAGTTTTATTATGTTAGAATTTAAAAGCAATTTAGCCGTATTTTTAAAAGGGGTAATCATTGCCCTCGTATTTTCACTATTGTCGGTTTTGGTATTTGCCTTTATTATAAAGGTTTTCTCCTTGCCGATGGGTAGCATAAAACCGATTGTTACAGTTATTAAAATTATAGCCGTATTTTTGGGCGTAATCTTTTCAATCGGCGGTGAAAAAGGCTTGTTAAAGGGTGCGATACTCGGCTTTATTATTAGCCTGTTATCGTTTATTCTATTTGGAATTATAGGTAAAAACTTTAGCTTTTCACTAAGCTTTTTGTGGGATATCTTATTAGGCTTAGGCGTTGGCGCTATCTCGGGAATAGTTGCTGTAAACTTAAAAAAATAATTAAGCGGATAAATTTCCGCTTTTTTTTAATGTAACGCTCTGTCACAACCTACGACTGATATGATTATGCCTAAAACGTGGCTCGATACCGCGTTCGAGGCGTTCTTTTTAAATTAGTAATAAATTATAATAGAGCCTAATTCGAAAATAATAAATAAAAACAGTTGACAAACAAAATTTGATGATGTATCATTGTATTAGTCAAGTAATACAATGGAGGGCGCAATGAGTTTTGGTTTTAAAAGTGACACGCCTATATATTTGCAAATAATAGAGCATATAAAATTGCAAATAATAACTAAGGTGTATAAGCCTTACGATAGGTTGCCGTCGGTAAGAGAGCTTTCGCTTATTTACGAGGTAAATCCAAATACCGTGCAAAAGGCGCTTTCCGTGCTTGAAGAGGAGGGGCTTATATTCACTGAGAGAACTAACGGCAAGTTCGTTACGGGTGACGGTGATGTTATAAAGGCGGTAACGAGCGATACCGTAGAGGTAATGATAAGTGAATTTTTAACGTCTATGAAAAATCTCGGTTATGAAACGAGCGAGGTTATAAAAATGATTGAGGAAAAGGAGTAATTATGGATATATTAAAGGTTTCAAACTTATATAAGAGTTTTGATAATAAAAAGGTTATAAACGGAGTTTCTTTTACCGTTCAAAGCGGTAAAATAGTAGGCTTGCTTGGCAAAAACGGTAGCGGTAAAACCACCGTTATTAAAATGATAAACGACCTTTTGACTATTGACGAGGGCGAAGTTTTAATAAACGGCGAAAAGATTAGCGAAAAGACCAAGGCGATAGTATCCTATCTTCCTGAAAGGACTTATCTTGACAGTAGTCAAACGGTATCCGATTGCATTAAATATTTCTCCGATTTTTACGCTGATTTTGATAAGACTAAAGCGTTAGAACTTCTCAAAGATTTGGGGCTTGACGGCGAGAATAGCTTATCTAAAATGAGCAAGGGAATGAAAGAGAAAATTCAGCTTATTCTCGTTATGTCAAGGCGAGCAAAGCTTTATATTTTGGATGAGCCTTTCGGAGGTGTTGACCCCTCAACGAGAGATTATATTATGAAAACCATACTCAAAAACTTTGGCGATGACTCCGCAATGCTCATAACTACCCATTTAATTGCGGACGTTGAAAAGATACTTGACGAAGTGTTGTTTATAGATAACGGAAAGATTATTCTTCAAGGCTCGGCTGAACAGCTTAGGGAAGAAAAGGGTTTATCAATCGACGGAATTTTCAGGAGAGAAGTAAAATGATTAGAAAACTTTTTTATTATGATATTAAAAAAATGACGAAAATACTCAAGTGGTTTTACTTGATTTCGATTGCGTTTGCCGTTATTACGAGGCTTATAAACATAGGAAAAGAAATTCAGGCGATACACATAATAGGGCAGGTTTTTGCAGGCTTTACTTATTCTGCTATCGCTAACATTTTGATAAACACTTTTATCCATATATTAAGGGTGTTCCTCTACGATTTTTACAGAGATGAAAGCTATTTAACTCATACTCTTCCCGTTAGTAAAAACAAGCTGTTTATTTCCAAATGCCTTGCAGGGCTCGCTGTTGTTTTATCAAGCGTTATCGTTTGCGTGTTAACCTTGTTTATAATGCTTTACAGCAAAGATGTAATGCTTACGGTTAAATCGTTAATAAGCGTAGCGGTTAGCGGGCTTAATATGAGTTCTGGTGCGTTCATTGCAATATTAATAGTAATAATTCTCGCTCAAATTACGGCGATGATGAGCATGGCGTACACCGCTATAGTAAAAGCTAATACCTATAATAGAAATCGCGGATTTAAGGGTGTTGCTTGGTTTATTGCATACTATTTCGGCTCGACTATAGTTACCTTAATTATTGCCGTAATCGTATTTGCAATCGGTGGAAATTTAAGCGAGCTTGTAGCTGAGGTTATGAGTGCGAGTTCGTTTATGACGGTGATGATTTTAGCTCTTGTATTGTATCCCGTATACACGTTTATTCACGTTTTGCTTTGCAAATGGCTCTTTAATAAAGGAGTGAACGTAGATTGATATAAAATTAAAAGAACTTGCGTTTTGCAAGTTCTTTTTTATTGCCTTAACGCCGGTCGGAATTTGCCGAAACCCTACTGCGTAGGGAAACCCTCGGCAAAAACTACGAACCTTCGGTTCAATTCCTCCCAAACGTCAAATTACATTTGCCTTAACGCCGGTCGGAATTTGCCGAAACCCTACTATGTAGGGAAACCCTCGGCAAAAACTACGAACCTTCGGTTCAATTCCTCCCTATAGCAATAAAAATACGAAATGGGAATATCCATTTCGTATTTTTATGGTGCCGCCGGTCGGAATCGAACCGACACGGTATCGCTACCGCGGGATTTTGAGTCCCGTGCGTCTGCCAGTTTCACCACGGCGGCATTTAATTGTTGATTTTTTGCTTTGATTGTGGCATAATAAATAGTAGCAATCAAGCACACTTATAATAACACAGTATTTTTAAAAAAGCAATTGTTTTTTTACTATAAAAGGTGATTTTATGGATAAACTTGTTCTTATCGATGGAAACAGTTTAATAAACAGAGCGTTTTATGCAATAGGGCCTTTAACCGATAAAAACGGTCAGCCAACTAACGCTGTATACGGCTTTACGAATATGCTCGTAAAAGTTATAACGGAAATAAAGCCCAAGTATATGCTCGTTGCGTTTGACGTGCACGCCAAAACTTTCCGCCACAATATGTATACTGAGTATAAGGGCACGAGAAAGCCTATGCCCGAGGATTTGCGTCCGCAAATTCCACTCCTTAAAAAATTATTGCAAACGATGGGTGTAGCAACCTTTGAGCTTGCAGGTTTTGAGGCGGATGATATTATAGGAACGCTTGCAAAGAGGTATAAGGGTGAAACGATAATTTTAACGGGCGATAAGGATAGTTTTCAGCTTGTTGACGATACGACTTCGGTGTATTTTACAAAGCGTGGTATTTCTGATACGGACGTTTTAAATGCGGAAAATTTCAAGGAAAAAACGGGCATAGAGCCATGCCAAGTTATAGAGCTTAAAGCGCTTATGGGCGACAGTTCCGATAATATCCCCGGCGTTGCCGGAATAGGCGAAAAAACGGCGCTATCTCTCGTTCAAAATTACTCTTCTATAGACGGGGTTTATCAAAATTTAGCTGATTTTAAGGGTAAACAGCTTGAAAAACTCACTCTCGGCAAGGATAGTGCATATTTAAGCCGAACTCTCGCTACTATCAACACAATGGTTGAAATTCCTATGTCAATTGAGGAAATGACTTTTAAGTTCCCCTTTAGCGAGGACGTTAAAAGAATGTTTTCCGACCTCGAGTTTAGAGGGATAATTAAGAGAAACGAGCTTTTCGACGGGGAGGAAAGCACTCCCGTAGAGAACGAATTATCGCTTGCAAAAATTGAAATAAAATCAAAATCGGAGTTTAGTGCGCTTGAGATAACGAACGAATTTTCAATCGTAATCGACGGTGACGTTTGCTTATATTTAGGTGGTGATAAGGAGTATAGGTTAAAGGTAAAAGAATCCTTTTTTGACGAGGGGTTTGAACTTGACGAGGCTCTCGCACTTTTAAAACCGTATTTTGAAAACGAAAAATACAAAATCGTAGCGTATTCTCGAAAGAGGCTTGACGATTTGCTTTTTGAACTGGGGATAACTTTAAACGCAAGCGTTTTAGACGTTGAGATTTTGAGATATCTCTGTGATTTTTCAGGTAGAGAAGAAACGCTTGAAAATACTTTGTATTACTACAATTTAGATAAAAACACTCCGGCTTACTCTCTTTACAAGTTGTATTCTCGCTTTGCAAAGCAGGTGGAAGAAGAGGGTATAACCGAGCTTTATTACGACGTGGAGCTCCCGCTTTCCAAAATCTTAACGGATATGGAGAGGGTTGGCTTTAAGGTTGATATTCCCGCACTTGAAAGGGTGGGAGATGAATATCGCAAGGAAATTTCGGAAATTCTATCTGAAATTAAAAAACTTGCAGGCGAGGAGGTAAACCCAAATTCCCCCAAACAACTTGCAGTTTTACTCTTTGAAAAGCTTGGCTTAAAGCACGGCAAAAAGAACAAAAACGGCAGTTATTCAACCAACGTTGAAATACTTGAAGAGCTTGCAAACGAGCATCCCATTATCCCTGCAATACTCCGCCATAGAACTATCCAAAAGCTTTTATCAACTTACGTTGACGCAATAAAAGATTTAGCGGTAAAGGACAATGGGCTCGTTCACACTTCGTTTAATCAAACGCTAACTCAAACGGGTAGGCTTTCTTCTAAAGAGCCTAATCTCCAAAACATACCCGTGCGCGATGAAGAGGGCTCGATGCTCAGGAAATTCTTTATCCCGAGGGGTGAAGATAGAGTGTTAATCGACGCCGACTATTCTCAAATAGAACTTAGGCTACTCGCTCATTTCTCCGCATGCCAAAAGCTTGTTGACGCGTACAAGCGCGGTGACGATATCCATTCGATAACTGCAAGCCAAGTGTTTAACGTTCCGCTATCGAACGTTACCTCGGATATGAGAAGAAAGGCAAAAGCCGTTAACTTTGGCATAATTTACGGAATTAGCGAATACGGGCTTTCAAAAAATATTAAATGCTCTGTTAAAGAGGCGCAAGACTATATTAATAAATATTTTGAAACCTATCCCGAAGTTAAAGAATATATGAATAAAAACGTAGAGTTTGCTCGCAAAAACGGCTACGTTTCCACGCTACTTGGCAGAAGAAGGTATATAAAAGAGATAAACTCTCCCTCGTATCAGCTCCGTTCATTCGGCGAGCGCGCAGCAATGAATATGCCACTTCAAGGCAGTAGTGCGGATATAATAAAGATTGCAATGGTAAAGGTTTACGAACGCTTAAAGCGCGAGTGCCCCGATGCAAAACTTATATTGCAAGTTCACGATGAACTTATTATCGACGCACCAGTAAGCGTTAGCGAAAAGGCGTCTGCAATACTAAAAGAAGAAATGGAAAACGCCGTTACCTTAACCGTTCCGCTCACGGTGGAATGTAAGGTGGGCAAGAGTTGGTTTGAGGCAAAATGAGCAGTTTAGTTATAGCCGTAACAGGCGGAATAGGTAGTGGCAAGTCCACGCTTTGCGCCCTTATAAAAAAGCTTGGATACCCCGTGTATTCGGCGGATGAAACGTATGCGGAACTTATAAAAAACGAGGAGTTTGTTAAGGGAATTCACAGCGCTGTTGGCGCAAAGACGGATAGCAAAACTCTCGATAGAGAAGAGGTTTCACGCATAGTTTTTTCCTGCCCTGAAAAGCTTGAGGCGTTAAACGGCTACACCCATAAAAAAATCGTTGACAAAATGTTTGAAAAGAGCAGGGGTAAAGCCGTTGTTTTTCACGAAGTTCCGTTACTTTTTGAGGGTGGATTTGAAAACTTATACGATAATATAATTATCGTAGCAAGACCTCTTGAAGATAGAATTAACTCGGTAGTTAAAAGGAGTTCATTATCGGTAGAAGAGGTTGAAAAAAGAATAAAAAATCAATTTTCTTATGAAAATTTAGATAATATTAAACATACTGTTATTACTAACGATGGTGACGAAAGTCAGCTTGAAGAGAGGTTAAAGGCAGTAATTGATGAAATTATCGGTTAAAATTTTCTTAATAACGTTCGCGGTGTTTTTTATACTGCTACTTATCGCTTTTACGGCGTGGGAGCTCGGCAGTTATAGAAAATACCGTTTTTATATTGAAAAAGTTTGTTTAGAGCGTGGCGTTGAGCCCGAGCTCGTGCTGGCGGTTGCGAGAACCGAAAGCTCGTTTGATGAGCGCGCTCTTTCAAAAAAAGGTGCGGTGGGGCTTATGCAATTAATGCCGTCAACGGCTAAGTTTATCGCTAAAAGAGAGGGTATATACGATGAGTTTGACTTATACGATAGCCAAACGAATTTATACTTGGGCATATGTTACCTTGATTATTTGTTTGAAAAATACGAAGACGAAACGCTCGTTTTATGTTGTTATAACGCAGGCGAGGGCACGGTTAGTAAATGGACGGAGAGCGAGGTTTTAAACCCTCCGTATAAGGAAACGAAAGAGTATATCAAAAAGGTCAAAAGGAGAAAATTTATATACGAATTATTTATTTAGGAAAATTTTAGTAAAAAGCATTTATTTTATTTTAAACTTATGTTAAAATAAATACACACTAAAATGGGGGAGTAGGTGCAAATGGATAAAAAGCAAAGAAAATTTATTCTTAAAAGTCCATACTCACCTACGGGCGATCAGCCAAAGGCAATACAGTCTTTAACCGACGGGGTTTTGGACGGGCTTAAAACGCAAGTTTTAGTCGGTGTTACGGGTAGTGGTAAAACTTTTACCATGGCAAACGTAATTGCAAACGTTCAGCGCCCGGCGTTAGTTATCGCCCATAACAAAACTCTCGCTGCACAGCTTTGCAACGAGTTTAGAGAGTTTTTCCCTGAAAATGCGGTTGAATATTTCGTTTCATACTACGATTATTATCAGCCGGAATCTTATCTTCCTGCATCGGATACCTATATCGAAAAGGATTTATCTATAAACGACGAGATTGATAAGCTCCGCCACAGCGCAACGAGTGCCCTCGGAGAGAGGAGTGACGTTTTGGTCGTTGCCTCCGTAAGCTGTATCTACGGTCTTGGAGCTCCCGAGGAATATTATCGCTTGGCAGTTTCGCTTAGAAAGGGCGAAACCTACGATCGTGACGAGCTTATGAGAAAACTCGTGTCTATCCAGTATGAAAGGCGCGATATTGATTTTCAAAGAAGTTCATTTAGAGTTCGCGGGGATATCGTTGACATATTCCCCTCTTCCAACACGGAAACGGTTATAAGGGTGGAGTTTTTCGGCGATGAGATTGATAGAATTTCAGAGGTGCAGTTTTTAACGGGCGAGCCTATAAACGAGTTAAAGCACGCGGTAATTTTCCCCGCGAGCCACTATGCAGTAGGTAGCGAGGTTATGCAAAACGCCCTCAAGATGATAACTCGCGATATGGAGGACGAGGTTCAAGCTCATTACGATAACGACAAGCTTTTGGAGGCGCAAAGGCTCAAGCAAAGAACGAGTTACGATATCGAGATGATGACGGAGATAGGTTACTGTAGCGGTGTTGAAAACTACAGTAGGTATTTCGATGGGCGTCAGCCTGGCGAGCCACCTTTCACCCTCATTGATTATTTTCCAAAGGACTTTTTGCTCTTTATCGACGAGAGCCATATGACTATTCCTCAGCTACGCGCGATGTACAACGGCGATAGGTCGAGAAAGCAAAACCTCGTAGATTACGGCTTTAGGCTTAAATCGGCATACGATAATAGGCCGTTAAAGTTTGAAGAGTTTGAAAAAAAGATAGGTCAAGTTATATGCGTTTCCGCCACCCCCGGTCCGTACGAAACGGAGCTTGCCGATAATTTTGCCGAGCAAATAATAAGACCTACGGGGTTGGTTGACCCCGAGGTTGCCGTCGTTCCGATAAAGGGGCAAATAGACCATTTAGAAGGCGAGATTTCCAAAGTGATTGCAAGCGGTGGAAGGGTGCTCGTTACAACGCTCACTAAAAAGACCGCCGAGAGCCTAACTGAATATTTGAAAGAGCGCGGTGTAAAAACTCGCTATATGCACAGCGATATAGACACGCTTGAGAGAATTGATATAATTCAAGAACTCCGCCGTGGCGACATTGACGTTTTAGTTGGTATTAACTTACTCAGAGAGGGGTTAGATATTCCCGAGGTAAAGCTCGTTGCTATACTCGATGCTGATAAAGAGGGCTTTTTGCGTAGCGATACCGCACTTATTCAAACGATAGGAAGAACGGCTCGTAACGCCGAGGGTAGAGTTATAATGTATGCCGACGTTATAACGGGCAGTATGCAAAGGGCGATTGACGAGACTAACCGTAGAAGAAAGCTCCAACAGGAGTACAATACTCGAAACGGGATAGTTCCCAAAACGATTATAAAGGGAGTTAAAAACACCCTTGAAATAACCAAGAAGATTGACAAAACTGAGGATATGAAGTTGAAAGATATCCCAGAAGAGATTGAAAAGCTCACGGCGCTTATGAAGATTGCGTCGAAGAGTTTAGATTTTGAAAGGTGTATTGAGATTAGAGATACCATATCCGCATTAAAGAGAAAGTTGAAAAATGGCAGATAAAATTATTGTTAAGGGCGCAAAGCAGAATAACCTTAAGAACGTAACCGTAGAAATCCCGAGGGACAAGCTCGTGGTGTTTACGGGGCTTTCGGGTAGCGGAAAATCGACGCTCGCATTCGATACCATCTTTGCCGAGGGGCAGAGAAAGTATATGGAGAGTTTATCGAGCTACGCGCGCCAGTTTTTAGGTCAAATGGAAAAGCCTGACGTCGATTATATAGAGGGGTTATCTCCCGCTATATCGATAGACCAAAAAACAACCTCTAACAACCCCCGTTCCACCGTTGGAACGGTTACTGAAATTTACGATTATCTTAGGCTTTTATACGCTAAGATAGGTATTCCTCATTGCCCCGAGTGCGGGAGAGAAATCCGTCGCCAAACGGTAGATGAAATCGTGGATAGGGTTTTACTCTTTGAAGAGGGGTCTAAAATTTTAGTCAACGCACCCGTTGTTCGCGGAAGAAAGGGTGAGTTTGAAAAACAGCTTGAGGGGTATAGAAAATCGGGCTATGCAAGAGTTTCGATTGACGGGCAGGTTTACGATTTATCCGAGAAAATCAAGCTCGAAAAGAACATAAAACACAATATTAGCGTCGTTGTGGACCGCCTTATCATAAAAGACGGAATTCAAAAGCGCTTGACTGACAGTATAGAAAATGCAATTAAGCTTGCCGACGGCTTAGTCGTTATAGAAAAGGACGGCGAGGAGCATTTATTCTCCACGAATTACGCTTGTGCCGAGTGCGGTGTATCAATTCCCGAGATTGAGCCGAGGCTTTTCTCATTTAACAATCCCTTTGGCGCGTGCCCCGATTGTAAGGGTTTAGGCTACAAGATGGCGGTTGATGAAAAGCTCGTTATAGGTAACCCCGAAAGGTCATTAAACGACGGTGCGCTCACCATTACCGGTTGGAATTTAGATACGGGGCGCATGGCGCACATGTACTTTAACTCGCTCGCAAAGTACTACGGGTTTTCAATGGATACACCCGTCAAAGATTTGCCGAAAGATATTATGGATATTCTCCTCTACGGCAACAACGGCGAAAAAATCGAGATGAAGTACAACACGCGCACCTTTAGCGGTAGTTTTAACTCGAGTTTTGAGGGAGTTATTCCCAACCTCGAAAGAAGATATCGCGAAACGACTTCCGATTACACCAAGAGCGAGATTGAAAAATATATGTTCTCTCTCCCGTGTAAAACATGCCACGGCAAAAGGCTTAAAAAAGAGGCGCTTGCCGTAACGGTAGGAGGAATTTCGATTGACGTTCTTTGCGATAAGAGCGTTGAGGACATTTATTCCTTTATTGAAAATTTACAGCTCACGGAAACTGAACAGCTTATTTCTAAAGCGATTATCAAGGAGATTAAGGCAAGGCTTAATTTCTTAAGAGAGGTCGGGCTTAACTATTTAACCCTTTCTCGCGGAGCCGGTTCGCTTTCGGGCGGTGAGGCTCAAAGAATAAGGCTTGCAACTCAGATAGGTAGTGGCTTGACGGGCGTTTTGTATATACTTGACGAGCCGAGCATAGGTTTACACCAGAGAGATAATCAAAGGCTTATCGCCTCACTTAAAAAGCTTAGAGATTTAGGCAATACCTTAATAGTAGTCGAGCACGACGAGGATACCGTTCGTTCCGCCGACCACGTTGTTGATATCGGGCCAAAAGCCGGCGTTCACGGCGGTGAGGTCGTTTATTCGGGTAGTGTTGCTGGGCTTGAAAACTGCCAAAACTCGTTGACGGCTGATTACCTTTTCGGCAGAAAGGAGATTGAAATTCCTCCCTTTAGAATTAAGCCTACCGATAGGTTTTTAAGCGTTAAGGGTGCTAAGCAAAACAATCTTAAAAACATTGACGTTGATTTCCCCGTAGGTTTAATAACGGCGGTAACAGGCGTTTCAGGTAGCGGAAAAAGCTCGCTTGTCAACGAGGTTTTATATCCCGTTACTGCCGACGTATTGAATAATGCAAAGGTTAGAAAAGGCGATTACGACGACGTTAGTGGGCTTGAATATTTCGATAAGGTAATCGCAATCGACCAGTCCCCTATAGGCAGAACGCCGAGGAGCAACCCTGCGACCTATACGGGAGTGTTTACCTATATAAGAGAACTTTTTGCCTCTACTATCGATGCGAAAGAGAGGGGATATACCGCAGGGCGTTTCAGCTTTAACGTGTCGGGCGGTAGGTGCGAGCATTGCTCGGGTGACGGTATTATCACCATTGCAATGCATTTCTTGCCGGACGTTTTCGTTCCCTGCGAGGTGTGCAAGGGCAAGCGCTATAACCGCGAAACACTCGAGGTAAAGTACAAGGGTAAAAACATTTCCGACGTTTTAGAGATGACCGTTGACGAGGCTACCGAATTTTTCGAGAACGTTCCGAGAATTTACTCAAAGATAAAAACGCTTAAGGACGTAGGCTTAGGTTATATCAAGCTTGGCCAGCCTGCAACCACGCTATCGGGCGGTGAGGCGCAAAGGGTTAAGCTTGCAACTGAGCTTTCAAAGCGCTCAACGGGCAAAACGCTATATATTTTAGACGAGCCTACTACGGGACTTCATACGCACGACGTTAAAAAGCTTATAAACATACTCTTTAAACTTCGTGACGGTGGCAATACGGTTATAGTTATCGAACATAACCTCGACGTTATCAAGACTGCCGATTACATCATTGACTTAGGTCCTGAAGGTGGTGACGGTGGCGGAACGATAGTTGCTACCGGTACTCCCGAAGAGGTTGCAGAAAACCCGAACAGTTACACGGGCAAATTCGTAAAAAAAGCTTTGGAGAAGAAAAATGATTAGAGACGAGTTTTTAAAACAGCAAAAGGAAAAGAAGTTATCGGCAAAGGAATTAGAGAAAATTCGTCAAATGGGCGAACGCCCCTTTTACACTAATCAAATTTCAAGGCTTTCAAGCCTAAAAAAAACGGTTGATTTATCAACGATAATAGTGGGGATATTCCTTGCTATCACAACGGCAACGATTGTTGCGATAATAATATTAGCAGGCGAGTTTTTAAGTAGTTTAATAGCTCCCGTTGCAGTAATTTCAGTATTTTGGCTTGTGATTTTATCTTGGTATTTAGTTATTAGACCTATACTTAAGAAAAAGCTTGCAAAATATATGGTCGAGCTTGATAGGGTTCGAAAAGAAGATTTAGAAAAACAGCAAAAAATTTACGCAAAAATTAAAAAGTGAGGACTTATAATATATGTTAGGTTTTAAAAATGCACAGGTTTTAGTTGAAGGCAAGGGTTTTGTAAAAACCGATTTAGGCTTTGAAAACGGCAAGATTGCCAAGATAGGCGATGCCGTTGATACCGAGCTTGCAGTTCTCCCCGAGAACGCGATAGTAGTTCCCGGGTTTATCGACGAGCACATTCACGGCGCTTTCGGCGCTGACGCGATGGACGGTAGTGTCAAAGCGTTATCCGATATAGCAAACGCAGTTGCAAGCGAGGGTACTACCGGTTTTTGCGCTACCACTATGACGCAAAGCCCTGAAAATATTAAAAACGCGTTGACGGCGGTTAAAGATTACGTAAACGCTAAGGTTGAAACGGGTGCTGAAGTTATCGGCGTTCATTTAGAAGGCCCGTTCATTTCTCCTAAGCATATCGGCGCACAACCGCTTGAATACGTTGCAACTCCTTCCGCGGAAACTATGAAAAAGTACGTTGAGTATTCTGGCGGAAACATTAAAATCGTATCTCTCGCACCTGAAGTTGAGGGGGCTGAAGAGCTTATCAAGTACTTAAAGGAAAACGGCATCGTTGCCTCTATCGCTCACACGGGTGCTAAGTATAAGGACTGTGAAAACGCAGTTAGCTGGGGAATGACTAACGTTACCCACACTTATAACGCGCAAACGGGTTTACACCATAGAGACGTTGGCGTCGTTGGTTCAGCGCTTTTATTCGATGAACTTTCCACCGAGCTTATCTGCGACCTTATTCACGTAAGCGTTCCGGCAATCAAACTCGTTGTTAAGAATAAAAAGGCGGACAAAGTAATACTTATAACCGATAGTATGAGAGCTAAACACCTTCCCGACGGGGAGAGTGAACTTGGCGGTCAACTCGTTATCGTTAAAAACGGCGAGGCAAGGCTTGTTGACGGCACTCTCGCAGGTAGCGTTTTAAAGATGAACAACGCTGTTAAAAACATACATAAGTCTTGCGGAGTTCCGCTTGAAACGGCTATTGAATTCGCTACTGCAAACCCTGCTAAAAACCTCGGAATTTACGACAGCGTAGGCTCTATTAAAGAGGGCAAGCGCGCAAACGTAACCGTTCTTGATAAAGATACTTTCGAGGTATTGTTAACCGTTAGAGACGGTAAAATTATCTATAAAAAATAGGAGTTTCAAATGGACTACAAGAAAATTTATAACGAGTGGATAAAAGATGATAATCTTGCCCCCGTTGACAAAAAAGAACTTTTAAATATCGCTGATGATGAAAAGGAGATAGAATATCGTTTCGGCGCTAATTTGGCGTTCGGTACGGCAGGTATGCGCGGGCTTATCGGCATCGGCACTAATATGATGAACGTTTACACCGTTAAAAGAGCGACTAAAGGCTTGGCTGAATACGTTAAAACCTTAGGAAAATCCGCTATGAAACGCGGTGTTGTGGTTTCCTATGATACGAGAAGAAATTCCGATCTTTTCGCAATGGCAACGGTTGGCGTTTTACTCGCTAACGGAATTAAGGTTAGGGTGTTTAAAAATCCGTCGCCCGTACCTATGCTTTCGTATGCGGTAAGAACTTTTAAAGCCGTTGCAGGCGTAATGATAACCGCAAGCCACAATCCCAAGGAATATAACGGCTACAAAGTTTACGGTAGTGACGGTGCTCAAATGAGCCCCGAGGCAACTAAGATTGTAGTTGATTTTATAAACGGGGTAGAGAACTACCTCGCCGTTGACGCGGTTGATTACAAAGTAATCAAAAATGCAAAAGGCGTAAAGACGTTAGGGTTATCTTTCGTTAAGAAATACGTTAACACCTTGCTTAAACTCTCTCTTTCTAAAGAGGCTGTTAAAAACTTTGGCAAGGACTTAAAAATCGTTTACACCCCCCTTCACGGCACGGGCTATACTCCCGTTACCGAGCTCCTTAAAAAGCTCGGCTTGAACGTTTCGATAGTATCCGAGCAGGTAAAGCCTGACCCTGAGTTTTCCACCGTTGAAGTTCCCAACCCCGAAACGACTGAGGCTATGACCTTAGGCGTTCGCTTGGCAGATAAAATCGGTGCTGACGTAGTGTTTGGAACAGACCCCGATAGCGACAGGCTCGGCGTTGCCATTAGAAACGATAACGGCGAGTTTATCAACCTCACGGGCAATCAGGTTGGCGTATTGCTTACCGATTACGTTTTAAAGCGCTTAACGCAGGAAAACGCTTTGGCAAAAGACGGTGTTATTATAAAGAGTTTCGTTTCTACCGGCATGGTTAAGCCAGTTTGCGAGGCGTACGGCGTAAAACTTATTGAAGTTCCCGTAGGCTTTAAGTTTATAGGCGAAAAAATCAAGCAGTTTGAGGATACGGGCAAGGGCACTTTCCTCTTCGGCTTTGAGGAAAGCTGTGGTTATCTTCGCGGAACGCACGCAAGGGATAAGGACGCGGTAGTTGCGAGCATGCTTTTTGCCGAAATGGTTTGTTATTACGCATACACGGGCGTATCAGTATATAAAGTACTTTGTGACCTTTACGAGAAGTACGGCTACGTAGTTGATAAAACGGTATCCGTAGGCTATAAGGGCTTATCGGCAATGGCTGATATGGCAAAGGTAGTTGAAAAAATGCGCTCCACTAAGCTTAGCGAGGTTGGCGGTTACAAAATCGTTGCAACGCGCGACTATCTTTCGGGTGTAAAAACGCTTTCCGACGGAAAAACCGAGCAAATGGATATTAGCGGAGTTAACTGCGTTTATTACGAGCTTGAGGTTGGCGGATTTATTTGTTTAAGACCGAGCGGTACCGAGCCAAAGCTTAAAATTTACTATTCCGTGAGTGGAAAAGATAGGGAAACCGCCGAAAATTCAGTTGAAAATCTCATAATGGCTTTCTCTGAATTGCTCAAGTAAAAAAATTCAAAAAATTTGTATAAAAAGGCTAAAAATGCTTGACTTATATTTTTTGTAATGATATTATTTATAGGCTGCCCACTCGGGTAGCGCAAGCTGATTTGCTTGCTTTTGCGTAAATTGACAACTACATAGTAGATTGACATTTTGTTTAGATTAGATTTAGACGGAATGTTGACGAGAACAAAATAGTACAGAAGGCAAAAACGAAGAAATATTCTAAAAAATATATAGAGTTAATACGAAGTATATGAAGATTAAGAAGTTCGTTTTATGAATTTTTTTGTGAGAGAGAAAAAGACTGTATAGGACGTAGGTATAGAAAATACTTATGTAAAAAGAATAAGCTACAAAGAGCATACAGGAGGATGCCTTGGTACATGGCGCCGAAGAAGGACGTGACAAGCTGCGAAAAGCTACGGGGAGCTGCAAATGAGCGTAGAGCCGTAGATATCCGAATGAGGGAACTCAATACAAGTAATGTTGTATTACACCGTAATGAATAAATAGTTACGTGTGGGGGAACCTGGGGAACTGAAACATCTAATTACCCAGAGGAAAAGAAAGAAACATCGATTCCGAAAGTAGTGGCGAGCGAAATTGGAAGAGCCTAAACCTTAGGTAGAAATACTTAAGGGGTAAGGACCACGACATAGCAAGGAGGCGCGTTAGGAGAACATACCTAGAAAGGTAGGCCGAAGAGGGTAAAAGCCCCGTATTTGAAAACGCGCAGAAGCTTAGTGGTATCCGGAGTACGTCGGGACACGAGGAATCCTGACGGAAGGAACGAGGACCATCTCGTAAGGCTAAATACGACCATG